>JABXID010000045.1 GCA_013373245.1 Gammaproteobacteria bacterium | reverse complement strand
TACAGCTTACAGCTATGCTTTCGATACAATCCAATCATTCACTAAATCTTCCAACACGTTTAGTGGCACAGCACCGTTTTTAAGAACAACGTCATGGAATTCTTGAATACTGAACTTGTCACCCAGTTTTCCTTTTGCCATTTCACGAAGTTCAATTATCTTTAACATACCAATTTTATAGGCCGTTGCTTGTGATGGCATAACAATGTGACGTTCAACCATCTTCACCGCGTCGGATTCTGGATTTGGTGTATTATTAACGTAATAGGCAATACCTTGTTCACGAGTCCATTTCTTGGCGTGAATTCCAGTATCAACTACTAAACGACAGGCGCGCCATAGTTCCATAGCTAAGCGACCAAAGTCTGAATACGGGTCTTCGTACAAGCCAATCTCTTTCGGGATCATTTCTGAGTATAAGCCCCAGCCTTCAATGTAGGCTGTGTAACGACCGAATTTACGGAACTTTGGAATGCCTTCTAATTCTTGCGCAATGGCAATTTGCATGTGGTGCCCAGGAATACCTTCGTGATAAGCCAGTGCTTCCATTTGGTAAGTTGGCATATTGTTCATGTCGTATAGGTTGGCGTAATAAATACCTGGGCGAGAGCCATCTGGCGCAGGCTGCTGATAAAACGCTTTACCGGCTGATTTTTCGCGGAACGGTTCAACCGCTTTAACAATCATGTCGGCTTTTGGTTTTACGATGAATAACTCGTCAAGACGCGATTTCATGTTGTCGATAAGCGCAACCGCTTCGTCCATGTAACGCTGTTTACCTTCTTCTGTTGTAGGGTAATAGAACTGTTCATCGGTACGCATGAATTCGAAGAACTCTTGTAATTCGCCTTCAAAGCCAACTTTTTTCATGATCGCGCGCATTTCGCTGTGAATACGATCAACTTCGCTTAATCCTACCTTGTGAATGTCATCGGCGGTCATATTCGTTGTGGTTGTATTTTTAAGCGCATTGTTGAAAAACGCTTCACCGTCAGGGAATTTCCAGGCGCCGTCTTTAGTGTCGGCTTTAGATTCAAGATCTTTTAATACCGCAACTAAACCTTCATATGCAGGTTTTACCACGTTAATAAGAGCGTCTTTAGCATCATTGATAAGCGCTTGCTTTTTGGTCTCTTCAATATCTAACGCGTTAACTTTGCGTTTAAAGTCCGCTAATAATGTACTGTCGCCTTCACCTTCAAATGGTGCACCCTTGATAATATTTTCACTGTCAGAAATTACGTAAGGAAAGACAAACTTCGGTGGTGTAATACCCATCTCATGACGTTTGTTCAGTGCTTTTTCTAATTCTGAAAATAAAGTATCAACAGAACTCAAACGACTAATATAAGCTTCGGCATCAGAGACTTCACTGATGGTATGTTGGTTAATTAATAGTGAAGGCACCATAGAATGTAAACCGAACATTTGATTAACAGGATAATCGTGGTAACGCCATTTGTAATTAGCAATTTGATCTTGTAATTGCTGTTCCATTAATTGATAACTTAGCTTTGTTTGTGCGTCCAACTTATTAACATCGATTTCTTTTAATTTTTCTAAGTTAGCTTTTGCAATCGCTAAGTCTTCTGCAGCACGCTCTTCGGAAATATCATCCCACTTGCCGTAGTCTTTTTTTATCGCCATATATGTTTGATAAATCGGAGAGCGCATCACGCCTTCCATAAACATATCTTCAAACATTTGATTGGCTTTTTCTGATTCGCTTTTTATTTGCTCTGCTGTAGCAGTTACTGGAGTAGCGTCAGTAGAAGTGGGCGCTTGACCACAGGCTGTTAAACCAAGGGCCATTGCAATCACAAACGCGGTTGCTTTTAGTTTCATAGGGGATCCTTTATTTGATATATGTTTTTGTGCCGAAGTTGAAAATCAGTGTGCATAAACAATCGATTAAATCCTTATGCAGCATGGTATTAACTCAAACTGGTACAAGCAGTCTAGCACTGATTTTTGATATCGATAAATAGTCTGCGCGGCAGAAGACCAAGATCATCGGTTAGATGCAGTAAACAAAAGGCTACAGGGCATTACTTGATGTATTTGGTGATAATAGGTGCTCAGAAAATCGCCTTAGAGAAATAAATCAACAAGGTTGTTGTAGAACGCCAAACCTTGCTTAGTTATTTGATAATTGACTTCGTTGTCTGACTCAGTCTTATTTAATAAATTTTTGTTAACTGCTTGTTTTAATGCATCGGTTATTTCATCGTGTGGCATATCTGTGGCTTTAGAAAAAGCGCTTAATGGGAAAGGTTCTTTGAGTCTTAATCGATTGATAAAGTACTCAAACGGTAAATCCTCAGAATCGATTGGCCATTGTTTATAAAGATAAGGTTTGGTTAAGTCCATGTACCCTTTGGGGTGTTTTACTTTTTCAGTGCGAATAATTTTAAACTCTGGCGTTGGTAATGTAATTTTACCGTGTGCTCCGCAGCCTATGCCCAAGTAATCACCAAACCTCCAGTAGTTTAAATTATGACGGCATTGATGTTCGGGAGATTTTGCATAGGCGGAAATCTCGTATTGGTGGTAACCCGCCTGTTTTAACAGTTCGTGGCCTTGCTGCTGAATGTCCCAAAGAACTTCGTCTTGCGGCAATTTGGGTGGTTTGGAGTGAAACTGAGTATTGGGCTCTATAGTTAATTGATACCAAGAAATGTGTGTTGGGTTTAGTTCTATCGCTTGTTGTAAATCACTTAATGCGTCTTCAATTGATTGATTTGGCAATCCGTGCATTAAGTCGATATTAAAGGTGTTAACCGCATGCGCTGCATAATCTGCCGCGCTTTTAGCTTGTGTGGGATCGTGTATTCGTCCTAACGCGGTTAGCTTTTCTTGCTGAAAACTTTGTACGCCTATGGAGATTCGATTCACACCGGCATGAGCAAAACCCTGAAATTTATTGTATTCCAGAGTGCCAGGATTAGCCTCTAAAGTGACCTCGATGTTTTGCTCAAACGGTATTATCGCTTCGACACCAGATAAAATATCGGCGATAGCTTGCTCGGATAACAAACTTGGTGTGCCGCCGCCGAAAAAAATACTGTGCAGTTTTCGCCCTTGAGCCAGGTGAGCATCTTGTTTTAAATCATCCAGTAAATGCGCGACGTATTCTTGTTCCGGTATTTCGTTTTTTTGCTTATGTGAATTGAAGTCGCAATAGGGACACTTTTGCACACACCAAGGCACGTGAATGTATAACGAAAGTGGCGGCAGTAAATTGTTATGTTCAGACAAGCGCTAGTTCCTGAATTTTTGCTAACAACAGTTTTAATGCTTTACCGCGATGGCTCAACTGGTGTTTTTGCTCCGGGCTTAAGTCGGCTGATGTGCAATGTAATTCTGGTTGATAAAACACAGGGTCATAACCAAAGCCATTGTCGCCATGTCGTTCAGTCGTGATCTCGCCATTCCAATAACCTTCGCAGATGATTGGTGTTGGGTCGTCTGCGTGGCGCATAAATACCAGAACGCATACAAAACGGGCTTGACGTTTATCGGCTGGGATGTCTTTTAATTCGTGTAGTAGTTTATCTATATTGGTACCGTCGGTTGCCTCGCTGCCTGCAAAGCGAGAAGAATAAATACCAGGCGCACCATTTAGAGCGGTAACCTCAAGGCCAGAATCATCTGCAATGCAAGGTAAGCCAGTGACTTTTGAAGCGTGGCGAGCTTTGATAATCGCATTTTCAACAAAAGTAGTGCCGGTTTCAGGCACTTCTTCAACTTGGAATTCACTTTGTGGGATCACGTTGAATCCAACAGGTGCAAGCATTTCTTTCAGTTCGTTGACTTTACCTTTGTTGCCTGAGGCGAGCAGAATATCTTTCATTAAAAAACCGTTTTACTATCCGAAGTGGGTGAATGATATAAAAGAAGTACGACGGTTGACAGGTAATAGTTGTATCTTTTTAGAAAAAAACGGAAAGATAAAAGTTGGAAGGCTATAGGGCGTGAAGGCGGTAAGGTTAAGAGATTCGTAAGTTTTAACTGAAAAGGTAAAAAGCCACGAGTTTCGAGTGGCGAGGTACGAGGGAAAGCGAAACAAAGGCTGCTGCAAGTTTTAAGCTGTAAGCTTTTAGTTTAGAGCAAGAGGAGTTGCGAAACTCGTAACTTTATATAGACGATATGACTTTGTGCAGATAGACTTTTCAAATAATAAGACGATGCTTTATAAAATCCTGAGGGAGATGTAAAAATGAGTAAAGAATTAACAGCGCAACAGCTGGAAGATATAAAAAAAGATTTTGCTTTTTTTGATCGCGACGGCAATGGCCAAATCGATTTACCTGAATTTATTGAGTTGTTAACTGTAATTGCTCCAAAAACCAAGGCAAACCGCGTTGAAGAGGGCTTTCAAATGATTGATGCTAACGGAGATGGTTCGATAGATTTTGAAGAGTTTTTAAATTGGTGGCAGAGCTGTTGGTGGGAGTTTTAAAAAGCGAGAGCAGTTTCGAGCTTTGAGGGAAAGGTAAAAGCTTTCAAGCTGTTATTCTAGGCAAACAAAAAAGCTTGATGATCATTTCTGATCTATCAAGCTTTTT
>JABXID010000160.1 GCA_013373245.1 Gammaproteobacteria bacterium | reverse complement strand
TTCGACGTCTTTTCGCAAATTAACGACCAATACAACAAACGACATCAAGGTGTAGGGATAGGCCTTTCCAATGCGGCCAGGTTTGTTTCATTGTTGAATGGTCAAATCACGGTTAAAAGCGAAGTCAATCAAGGCTCGGAATTTACAGTATCCATTCCGGCTAAACCGCAAAGTATGCCTGTGAGTATCCTCAATCAAAAAAGCAACAAACTTTACAATGTACTGGTGGTTGACGATAACCCTGTTGCACTCAATATTATCGTATCATTAGCTACACAAATCGGCTGGACCGCGCAAGGCACTAAATCTGCAGATGAAGCGCTAAAACTCATTGAAGAACATGCTAAAAATGGGCACTCGTTTGACATTATTCTGACGGATTGGGATTTACCTGATACAGACGGTTTGCAAATGGCTGAGCAGCTTGCTCAACTAGACGCTGAGTTAAATTCGCCTTTGATAATATTAGTCTCTGCCCACTCTCGCGTAGAACTCAATAAAGCCATTCAAAAATACGAACATAGCCCTATAGACGGTTACTTGTCAAAACCTGTAACGCCATACTCGTTATTAGATGCGGTTGAAGATGCATTAGCATTTAATCGCAAAGAATTACCACCAACACTGGATCAACAACTTGAAGGGAAACCTCTGAAAAATCTTCACATCTTGATTGTTGAAGATAACGCAGTAAATCAGGAAATAGCACAAAGCTTGTTAATGAGCGCTGGCGCTACCTGCGAAATTGCATCGGGTGGCATGGCGGCGATTAGCTTAATAAGTAAGTCCTCTGGACGTTTTAATCTTATCCTCATGGACATTCAAATGCCCGACTTAGACGGATATGAAACCACTTTGATTATTCGAAAAGATCCCAATTATCATTCCATTCCTATAATCGCCATGACCGCCAATGTTTTACAGCGAGATAAAGAACAATGTATGCGCGCTGGAATGAACGCCCACATTGGTAAACCTTATAATATTGATACTCTAATAAATACCATTTATTCCGTATTAGGACTGGATGAGTCAAACACCGATCAACACAATGGCACATCTTCAACCAACCGTGAGGCAAACGTCCCAGATGCAATCTTAAACTACTGTCATGAGCAAAAAATTAATATACAACCGGCGTTAGAATTATTAAATGGCTCTTTCGAGCTGTATTTTAAATCAACTCGAATATGTGACCGACAATTGACAGAAGTCATGGCATCTTTAATCCCTGAACAAACGACTATTGCTGAGTTAAAAGCCACTTGTCATAGTTTAAAAACCAGCACTAAGTCACTAGGGTTTGTTGATGTGACTGCAGAAATTGAGAATATTGAAGCTGATTGCCAAAAAGATCAATTACAAGATGCTACTGCCCCAGCTCTCACAAACCAGTTAATAACCGTTACACAAACGGCGAAAAAACACTGTAATATAATTATTAGTAAGGTATAAAGCCCAAGATATTTATAGACAAAAACGGAAATTCGATACTTTTTGTTAACTTGTCATAATGTAAATTTGCAACAGAATAACCAGTGTTAACAGGCCCGACAGCATTTTCCAAAATGCAAAACAAGGGATAGAACAAATAGCGAGTAACGCTGAATAAACTAAACGCGGACCGTATTTGTCAGTTAACATCCCCACAATAACGCGAGCTGGAATGGTAAATGCGACATTTAAAATTAATAATGTTTTGATTTCAGCTGTTGTTAAACCAAGCGACTCTTTAACGGCTTGCACAAACGGAGCGAAGTTAAACCAAACGACAAACGTTATGAAAAATGCTATCCAACTCATGTGGAGCGTTTTCATTTTCCCTTCGAATGAGAAAATATTAAATTTTGCAGAAGTTTCACTTACAGCCATAAAGTTACCTATTGTTAGTTAAAACCAACTCTGTTTGCACTATAAGTTGGTGTAGAAGCGACTTTGCAGGAAGTGTTCGTCATTATTTCAGGCATAAAAAAAGCCACAAATAAACAGCGGGGAGCTGTGCATTTGTGGCTTCTTTGCCTATCTTTTAATGTCAAACTCAAACCCGCGGATTTAAGTATTAATTGATAAAGAGCAGCTTTAGTGTCAAAAAAACATTTAAATAACAATAGGTTAAATATTTTCAACCTATGATCTAACATATTTCAACTGTCTGATTGCACAAATATGATCCATCGTTCGCACCGAACTGAACCCTGATACTTCGCCTTTTATTTGCTATTTACGAATTACACTATGCAAACGAGAATCATTCGTGTTAGATTCAATACCTATAACTGAATACCTAATAGAACTGGTATTAAACAAAAAAGAGATAAAAAAATGAATATTCGATGCTCCGTTTTATTTGCTATTGCTTTGTTAACAAACACAGCGCAAGCCACTGACGTTGATCACTTTAAGGGCAAAGCGTCGCCTGATTTAAAGTCGGCATTATGTAATTTGCAAGAGTTCGATAAACACCTTAAAGCCGCAACCACTGGTAAAAAGCTTTCTCCTGAGCAGATGGCAAAAGTGCATAAACTTACCTATACATTAGAAGTAGCTGTACAGCGAGTGCAAGCAGAACTTGAAATTGTAGCTGAAGAACTAGAACACGCCCACAAAGGCTCTGAGGTCATGGATAATGACAAAGTAAAATCAGGCGCCGCCGCATATTTAGCCAGAACAAAGTTATTAACCTCTGCATTAAATTGCGATTAAAGACACCACCTGAGTGTTAATCGTAACATTACATCAAAGAGGAAAAATTCACCAAGCTAATACGCCCATGTAGCTTCTGAGTCTTCCTTGAAACTTCACGAAGCTGATACGTCCATGTAGCTTCGATGTTGTTTCTTCCCTGAAACAAAAAAGCCGCGGTGATTGCTTAAAGTAACCGCCGTGACTTTTTTAAATGTTTGAGCTTAGCTCAATAGTTACCCTGTTGATTTATAATAGTTGTTTAGAACTTGTAACCAGTCCAGATCCAAAGTTTGGTTGTATCGACTTTAATATCGCCTGCAGAATAAACCGCAGCTTTAATGCCTAACGGGAATCCTGACACTTTAGTATTTAGTACTGCATTAATTTCAGATCCTAAATCGTCTACCGTATCAGATGCTTCATTAGCTGAATAAGAGTGGAATGTTGCTGCCCATTTACCGAAACTGGCTTTACCAGCAACAGTAGCATACATATCGTCTAAACCAACGCCTGGCGTACCGAGGAACTGATCTGCCCAACCATTAAATTTGTGCAAAGTAGCAAGTGGTGTTGCAAAACCAGCTTGACCGTCATCAGAACCTAACGACTCATAACCGGCTTTTACCGTAACATCACCAACTTTAGTACCAGCTTCTAACAACAAGTAGCTGGTATCAAATTCGTTTGCGCCAGCTTCAATAGTCTGAGTTGCAAACTCTACTTGGTAGCTAACACCTGATTTTGCTCCAGCTAAACGAGCGCCATAAGTGTCAATCACGGCTCCTTCGTCTTGGTCTAATAAATATCCGTAACCGGTAACCGTGCCAAATTCAGTGTTCAACGCTGCATTTAATAAGATGTCGCTAGAGTCAATATCACGTGCGTCTTCAAAAATACGGTTGCGCTTGGTTATGTAGGCAGCAGAAAGTTTTAACTTTTCACTTGCCGCATAAGTTGCACTCACGGCATCGAATGTTTGTTTGTCGTTTCTCCAGCCTACATGACCAACAAAACGATGATTGTCCATAGTGATCACTTGACGACCGACTTTGACAGATAATCCATTTGCGGCATATCCAACATAAGCTTGGTCTAACTCCGTCGTTGCTGGATCGGCTATCACCGAATAGCCAGCTTCACCATTTTGTGTACTGTTATAGTCTTCAAGAAGCGCAATTGAGTTTTCTAACTCAACAAACCCATAAAAACCTGAATGACTTTTAGTTTTAAAGTTCGCTACGGTTCTCAATGTCAACGCATGAGCGGTATCAAGAGTATTGTCTTGATCAACCGTTTCATAACGTAGACGTAAATCAACGTTAGCGGTTCCTGCACTTGTTTCAATTGCTGCATAAGTAGGTGTTGACGCTAATACCGCGACCATTGCTGCTAGTTGTTTAATTTTCATGTTTATTCCATGTAAGTTTTTGTTATTTTTAATTTTGTACCCCGTTTCTACTGCGCAACGGGGCGATATTCTAAATTGTTGTTTTTAAGCAGATTCCGCTTGTTTCTTTTCCGACGATTTAACATCAGCTTTAGCTGCGCTGCCTATCTCTTCCACTTTGCGTTGTTTCTCGTATAGGAAGGTCAATACTGCTGAACGGTATTGGTTGTATAAAGGGTCTTCGGCCAGAGCTAAACGGTCTCTCGGACGCTCCAGTTTTACGTCTAGAATTTCACCGATAGTTGCCGCCGGGCCATTAGTCATCATGACGATGCGGTCAGATAAAAGCACGGCTTCATCGACGTCGTGAGTGATCATAATGACGGTATTGTTTAGCTCGTCCTGAATTTCCATTAATGAATCTTGCATATGGGCACGAGTTAATGCGTCGAGTGCACCAAAAGGTTCATCCATTAATAACACTTCTGGCTGCATTGCTAGCGCTCGGGCGATCCCGACACGTTGTTTCATGCCGCCTGAAATTTCATCTGGTCGTTTGTGCATAGCGTGATCCATATGCACAAGTTTTAAGTTGTACTCAATCCACTCTTTCATTTCCGCCGCAGACTTTGACTTAGCAAACACCTGTTTTACCGCTAACTCGACGTTTTCATACGCCGTTAACCAAGGTAATAATGAATGGTTTTGAAATACAACGGCGCGCTCTGGACCCGGTTGATTTACTTCGCGGCCATTTAGTAACACCCCACCTTTAGTGGCTTGATATAAACCTGCAACCACGTTTAGCACGGTTGATTTACCGCAGCCCGAGTGGCCAATCAGCGAGATAAACTCTCCTTTATTGATTTTTAAATCCACTTCTTTCAGGGCGGTAAAGTCGCCTTTAGGAGTTGGGAAAACCATGTCGATTTTGCTGATGTTTAATAATGGATCTTTCATAATGATGACTCCTAGTTCTTAACGAACTTGAGTGGTTTTATCCCAAGATAAAACACGTTGAAGTTGTAACATCGTACGGTCAAGAGCGAAGCCAATCAGACCGATAACGATTACCGCTGTCATGATGCGGCTTAATGATTGTGAACTGCCGTTTTGGAATTCATCCCAAACGAATTTGCCTAGCCCCGGGTTTTGAGCCAACATTTCCGCGGCGATTAAAACCATCCAAGCGATACCAAGCGATAAACGCATCCCTGTAAAAATCGCTGGTACAGATGCTGGTAACACGATCTTTTGCACATGTTTTAGCGCAGGAAGACGAAGCACACGGCTTACATTCACCCAGTCAGAATTTAAAGAAGCAACGCCAACCGAAGTGTTAATAACCATTGGCCATAAGCAACATAAAGTTACAGTGATCATTGATACGACAAATGACTTTGCAAACATAGGTTCGTCAGAAACGTACAGAGCACTCACCACCATAGTTACCAGCGGCAACCATGCCAGCGGTGAAACGGGTTTAAAAATTTGAATAATTGGGTTGCATGCAGTGTTTAGAGCCTTACTAAGGCCAATCGCAATACCTAATGGAATTGCAATGACAGCTGCTAACAAGAAGCCGCTCATGACAGTAATTAAGCTAGTAAAGATTTGATCAACAAATGTTTCTTTACCGGTGTAAGCACGAATTTTTGCAACATAGTTTGGATCTTTTGCCATACGAGCTGCATTACGCTTTTCTTGACGCTCATAAAACGCTTGTTCTTTAGCACGAGACTCCATGTGTTCATCGTACAAATTACCAACTTGGGCTGCTACCGCCGCTGGATCAGGGAATTTGCCTAGTGATGTATCGATATTATTTGCTGCCACCGACCAAAAAAGTAAGAAGACTAAGATGCCTATAGTCGGTAATAGGACAGCATGTAAAAAGTTCACCAAAAAAGTGGGAAGTTGAGCCTTAACTACTGGCGCATTCTTTCTGGTAATAAGTTGAGCTATTAAACTGGACATGAAATTTCTCTTAGTAAATTAATTTACATTGGTTAAGGTTAAAAAGGGCGGAGGGCTAGACGTGCCAGCACTCCGCTGTGACCTTAAATTTTCTCGTCTGCTTTTAAGCCAATAGAAAACTTGTTGATGTAGTCATTTGGTTTTTTACCGTCATACACTATGTTGTCGATAAAGTGTGTTTGAGGGGCACGGTAGCCATCCACACCAGTCAAAGAGCTGAATTCACTTGCTGGCACAATTTTCTCTTCGATTAGTGACTCAACCGCTTTCATATAGATGTCTGGACGATAAACTTTCTTCGCAACATCGTGATACCAAGTGTCAGACTTAGGCTCCGCGATTTGGCCCCAACGACGCATCTGGGTTAGATACCAGATTGCATCTGAGTAGTACGGATAGGTCGCGTTGTAGCGGAAGAATACGTTGAAGTCAGGTACTGAACGTTTGTCCCCTTTTTCGTACTCAAATGTCCCTGTCATTGAGTTAGCAATAACGTCGTAATCTGCACCTACATAGTTAGATTGCGATAAAATCTTAACGGCTTCTTTACGGTTTTCGTTGTTGTTTTCGTCTAACCAAATGGCCGCACGGATCAGAGCACGCGTTAAACGAATTGTTGTGTTCGGGTATTTTTCAGAAAACTCTTTAGTGATACCAAAGACTTTTTCTGGGTTGTCTTTCCAGATTTCATAGTCAGTAACCACTGGTACACCGATACCTTTAAATACCGCTTGTTGGTTCCAAGGTTCGCCTACGCAATAACCGTAAATGGTGCCTGCTTCCAAAGTTGCTGGCATTTGCGGTGGAGGCGTAACAGATAATAGCGCTTGAGCGTCTATTTTACCTGACGTGTCACCTTTGTGTGGTGCATAATAGCCAGGGTGGATACCACCAGCGGCCAACCAATAACGTAACTCATAGTTATGTGTTGATACTGGGAATACCATACCCATGTTAAATGGCTTGCCTTCATTAATGTACTTATCAACAACAGGCTTTAATGCATCTGCTTTAATTGGGTGAACAGGGCGGCCATCAGACATTTTCGGAATATTTGGTTTCATTTGCTGCCAAACATCGTTTGATACTGTGATTGCGTTACCATTTAAGTCCATAGAAAATGGCGTAATGATTTCCGCTTTCGTCCCGTAACCTATGGTTGCAGCGATTGGCTGACCCGCCAACATGTGAGCACCGTCTAGACGACCGTCAATAACGCCGTCTAAAAGAACCTTCCAGTTCGCTTGCGCTTCAATTGTTACGTAAAGACCTTCGTCTTCAAAATAACCGTTTTCGTAAGCAACCGCGATTGGTGCCATGTCTGTTAATTTGATGAAACCAAATTTAAGTTCTTCCTTTTCTGGATAACCTAATTCAGCGGATGCGGTAAATGTAATTGTGCTTGAAAATACAACTGCGGTAGCGCAGATAGACTTCATCGCCTTTTTTATTGTTGTTTTGATCATGATGTTGTTTCCGTTATTTATGCAGTGATCAAGGCAACCCAACAATATCCATATTGCTGACACAAAATTTCTCTCCAGAAACGACAAAGCCACCGCTGAAGATCTATAAATAGAAATTCAAAACGGTGGCTTCTGTGCCTTGATTCACTACCTGCTTTGGTAATGTTGTTGGTTAATAAACAGCATCAATAATGCCAATGTTCAAATAACCATATAAAACAGGTGGTTACGTAACAACAACTCGAATATGTTGCAAAACTCGATCAGTTTTTGCACAGAGATAAAGCACGGACTGCACAAACATGGCCCAAAATTCACTTTAAAATCAATGATTTAATATATTTCACTTGATGGGTGAAGAATTTTAACCATTGATTATGTAATAAATTATCGTTTAGTTATTTATTGAGTGGCCCATAAATCCCCCTTCAACAAGGCTTATTTATGAGCAACTAGAATAAAGCGTCTAACACACGTTATTTTGAGTGAGCGTTGATCAGGTGAAATTCAGTTTGACGACCATTTAAATACCAAACACCCGTACCATCAAAAATTGCATCTTCTTCTAACATTATGCGAATTTCTTTATTCCACTCATCTATATAAACCGCATTATTCAGTTCTATCGAATAAGCAGTATTGGTATGAAGCGGATAATCACCATCACCAGGGACACCTTCTTGCGCATCCCACATTCCTAAGGTGGTTCCTGCAGCGTGGCCGTGATAACCAATAGGGTGAGTGTAAATCATTGGATTTAGGCCTTCATCAATTGCTTGCTGTCGAGCTTGTTGCAATATCTGATTACCCGTTTTACCTTGCTCAAACAATGACGTGAAAATGTCTTGTAATCGATTTCCTTTTTTTAATGCCTCAACAAGGTAATCAGGCGCGGATGTCTCGTTATGTTGCAAAACGTACGCGTGCTGCTGAGTGTCTGTATTTAGGCGTAAGTAGGTGATACCAAAGTCCACATGTAACAGGTCACCTGGCAAAATCACATCATCTTTCGAACCGTTAGTGAATGTTTTTTCATGATCGAACGATACTGCATCGCTGCGCTGCAAAGAAACGCTTGGATGAAACCAGGATTGTAACTTTAACTCCCTAACCCGCTCTCTGTACCACCACCTTACGTCTTCAGTCGTTGTCACACCTGGAGTGATCACTTTATTAGAAAAACCTTCAGCAATAATATCGTGTGCTAACGCGACAATGTCTTTATACATTGCAATTTCGTTAGCCGTTCGCTGTTCTAACCAAGCAACAGCAAGCGCTTCTGCCGAAACTAGTTTGTTTGATAATGTCGTAGGTAAAGCTTGAAGTAATTTCTTATGGTCAGTAACGACTAAACCATCGGCATGTGACCAGATCTCAGACTGATTAATCCCTATTTTTTTCGGGTTGTGTTGTTCAAGCAGTTTTACTAATGCTTGCCATTGATCTGGTTGCGCCTTCTTATCCCAACCTTTTTTAAAGGCACTGCCGACGTTATAAGGTGCAACAGCGTATGCTTCCACTTTATTTTGCTCACTCTCACTAAGAAAGAAAACAAAGATAGTCGTTCGACGAGCAGACAACCAAGTAGCCGGTAACATTGTTTTTAATACTGGGTCTTCGTTATATTCGCGGCTGATCAATATCCAAGCATCTATGCCTGTCTTTTTCATTAATTTAGGGAGTAGTGTGTCCACTCGGTGTTGAAACGTATTATCAATCCACTGGGCTCTTTGTTGCATTGGTATGAGATTATCAGCCAGTGATTTATCAGGTGTCGAAATACCTTTTGTTGAACTGCCTCCTGAACAAGAAAACAACACGATAGCTGATGCAATGATAAATAAACTGCGCACAAGAAACTCCTGCAATAAATAGTTAAATATCATTTAAACAGATATGCGTTTAAAGCGGTAGATACACCGTAAATTTAGCACCTGATAAATCATCGTCGTGTGTAATTTCAATTCGGCCGTTATGCCAGTGTAAAATGCGAGTCACAATGGCTAATCCGATACCAAAGCCTTTCACTGAGCTTCTGGTTTTATCTCCTCGAACAAATGGCTTTAACATGTTGTCACGGTCCTGCTCAGAAATGCCATTGCCATCATCCGCAATGACAATAACCTGCTCATGCTCATTCTGACTTAACGAAATGTGGACTTTGCTTACAGAGTACTGCACCGCATTTTGAATCAAGTTATTTAACATCATTAATAAATAGCGTTTATCCGCGTTGACGACTTGCTCAGCATCGGTGTAAAACAAATTCAAACACTTACCAGTATTTTGTTTTGCTTCGATGATCTGCTGCAGCAAAGGTACTAACTCGACGTTTGATTTGTCTATTTGCAACATGGCCTGATCTAGTCGAGCGTAATTCAATAGCGTTTCAACCAGTTCTATCATGGCATCGGCATCATTGCTAATGCGCTGCTCGAATTTTTTTCTCAATACTGGATCGTCTTCTTCTTGCAGGGTATCAATGCCAAACCGAATGGACGCTAATGGCGTTCGCAAGTCATGAGACACTGCACTGCTCAGTAATTTTACGTCAGACACTAAGTCATCGATACGCTGTGCCATCCGATTAAATTCAAATTCTAAGTCCCGAATGTAAGATACCGAACCTAGCTCAATACGTTGATCAAGCTTTCCTTCACCAAACGCTTTTGCCGCCGAGCGTAAACTCAATAATCGCTTCACTAACGGATAAAGCCACACTGTCATCAGTAATAATAATGTTAGATAAAATAACCCAGTGAAAAGATACGCACCAAGTTTAGACTGCGGCACAAAGTTAGTAATCGGTGCCGTTAACACCATTCGCTGTTGGTGATTAGACAAATAAAAATTAATGTCGATGTGGTCTTGAGTTTCCAACACAATAGGCTTCGCCTCTATGAACTTTTGATACAAAGGTTCAGGTAATGGCAAATCATCCAATGACTTTAAAGTAAGTTGATACTCACTTTTAGGGTTCCAATTGGCTAAAAACTGCGACGGGTTCTCGCTAACATTAAGCAGATTCGCAAACTCACTGCCGAGTTGCTCCATAACACCTATTGCATCTTTTTGTTTGGCACTCGCATCATTTTGATACTGCATATATAACGTATCAAACAACCAGCCCAAACCGACCGTTGCAAATATAATGGCGCCGAATAATGAAGCTACTAACCAACGCATTACCAAGCATCCTGCACAAACAAATACCCTTTACCCCATATCGTTTTGATCCGGTATGGTTGGTTGGCATCGTCATTTAACTTTTTACGCAAGCGTGAGATCTGTAAATCGATTGAACGGTCAAAACCGTCGTATTGAAATCCACGTAGCTCCGACACCAGCTGCTCTCGAGATACTACATGACCGGCTTTCTCTGCAATTAACCAGAGCACATCAAACTCTTTGGAAGATAAATTAATGCTCTGACCTGACAAAACGACTTCTCGTGTCGCCGCGTTGATACACAGCTCATTAAAATTCAAAGCCTGAGACTCTTCAGTTGGTAACACATTATTCTGCGCACTGTCCGCTAACTGTTGATTCTGCAGTTGTTTTTTTAGCAATAAATTAATCCGTGATAATAAAGCTCTGGCTCGCACCGGTTTAACTAAAAAGTCATCAGCCCCCATTTCCAAACCAAGCACTTCATCTACTTCTTCGTCTCTGGCCGTTATCATAATAATGGTATTTTTAAATGCTGGGCGTACGGTTTTGCAGACATCGATTCCGTCCATGCCAGGTAACATACCATCCAGTAAAACCAAGTCGGGATTTAGCGATTGAATTAACTCCACCGCTTCATCCCCGCGACCAGTCTGAGTCACGTTAAAATCACGTAATCTTAAATACTCTGCAACCCAATCAGACAGGGACTCGTCGTCCTCAACCAATAAAATATGGGGGGGTGTTTGCTCTATCATATGAACTTCTTCTTTATAGCCAATTGGGTGTTGTAGGTAAATTGCTTAACTTTGTTCATTAAAAAATTCGCCACCAATTCGTTGGTTTACCGCGTTTTTTATGCACCCAAGCCATTTCCAATTCTTGTTGACCGAGAATCGATAAATCATCTATACGGCGTAAGGTGAAGGTCACATTTTTGTTCGATGCAAAGTCATATTCATATTCACCTTTGGTGGCTTGATTCCAACATTTCAGTGGTGTTTTTTGCGATGAATGAAACAAACAGACATCGAGCACTGTGCTCGATTGCCAACTGAATTCTACATCAACATAACACGTTTGCCCTTCGGTCATTGCAACGCATTGATTTGGGCTCATGTTCATAGTAACGGCTGACACATCAGGCTTAGCAATTTCCTCAGCGGCACTCGGCATATTCATTAACAACATTCCAAAAACCAACGTTAGCCAATGGCATAAAGTTATGCATTTTCTCCGGGTGGGATGTTGCAAATAAGTTGAAGCGCTCATGTTTTGAGCGCTTCTAGCTGTTCCCTCGCTAACATACATAATCATTGACCTAGAACACTAAGCTCAACAACAAACCTGAGCGGAATCCGTCAACTTTGTCTTCAGTCGAGTTTACTTGTTCTAATGAACTAACGCCCGGTATCGCAAGGTTAGTTCGGCTGTATGCAGCAAAACCACCAAACACCCAATGTTTGCTTATCGGGTATTCAAAACCCAGTTCTACGTCTTGATTAATACGGTCTTCTCTTTCAGCAAAACTGGCTGGTTGTGTTTCATAAAAACTCACCACTTCTTTTGGCTGATATTGCACACCGGCACTGCCGTATATACTCAAGTTACGCAGTTGCCAAAAATGGCTATATGATATTGAAGCTGCAACACCATCGTCTTTTTGATCGCTCGTGCTGTATGGACTTACGTTCATTTGCAACAATGAGGAATCAAAAAAACCGGTTAAACGCAGACCCGCTCGAGTACGTTTGTTTCTTACTTGAATACCTTCTAAATCTCGAATGCCTCTAGTATCACGCTGTTTATATAAATCTAACCGCCACTGATCTGTATTGTAAAAATTGAAACCCCATGCGCGGCCAGCATACAAACCATGAATTCTGCGCGTCGCCATACCCGGAGTTTCGACAAAGAAGCTGGCGATTTGAATGCGATAAGAAGCATAACTTTTTATGTCAGTCGCTTCTCCAGACTCTTGGTAAAAGTCATCGCCACCGCTACTAACAAAGCTGAATGCATAGTGAAAACCATCTCTTGCATTACAGGATACTTTTCCAAAGTTCCAGCAGTCCTCATAAGACTCTTCTTCATCATTCCAAACAAAACGTACTCTTTTTTTACGCTTTTTAGGTTTTGTCTCTTGCCAATCGCCGACACGACGAATATAAAACACATCATCTTCGCTGACCTTAATCAACGATTCATCGTCTTCCGACATGTCTAAGTCGTCCTTACTCTCTATGACTTTATAGGCAGAGTAGTCGTCATTAAATTTAATTTCGTAAAATGGATTGGCTTGCTCAAATTGCTTTTTATAATCTTGCCACTCATCATCTTCTTTCTTATGCGATTCTGCGGTTGACCCTGAATTTGTACCTAACTTTGACTTTTCTTCTGAGGCAACTTGCTCTAATGATTTTTTAGACTCAACAACAGGGACATTCTCTTGTGAAGAAGTTTGTTGCGCAAAGGAATTGACCGATACCAATCCTAAACTGCTGATCAAAAAAGTGGATTGAATCATTCTATTTAAATTGAACTTTTCCATGAGGTTACTCTCTATTTATGGCTGACTAAGTAATGGAATGATAATAATGGTCACCAGCATAAATAGTCGTATCGGCATTTGTATAAGTGTATCAAATTGTATCAACAGCTGAGATTCAGTGTCTATTGCAACATTTATTTACTAAGTCGAGGCATTAATAGTGCTAGAAACCGAATTAGCATCAATACCGAAACCACTTTGAAATTTATCTCTATACGCTTTTGGCGACAACTCGGCAACGTCCATAAACAGCTTCCTAAACGAACTGGTATCTTCATAACCAACTTCATGCACAATTTGTTCAATTGGCAAATCACTGCTCTCCAGCAGACGTTTTGCAGCTTCCACTCTAACTTTTTGTAAATAATTCACTGGCGTGTCATTCAATGCTTTTTTAAAACGTCGATTTAGCGTGCGTTTGGTGGTAGCAAACTTATCCGCCAGCTCATCGAGCGATATATGAGACGCTAAGTTTTCCGTCATCCACTTTTGTACAGCGTTAACTAAGCTGTCGTTATGACGTTCAAAAGTCTGCAAGGTCATATAAGACAACTGTGATGCGCGGTTCGGCTCAACCAACATTATTTTTGCAATTTGTGCAGACAATGTGTGATCGAATAATAATGACACCACTGCCAAACATAAATTTAGATAAGACGTCGTCGCGCCCGCGGTAAATATATTGTCATCTTGCACCACAAGTTGGTCGAGCTTAAGCGATACATTTGGGTAACAACATTGAAATAAATTGGCCAACCACCAAACTGAGGTTGCTTGACGGCCATCAAGTAAACCCATTTCTGCCAATACAAAAGTTGAACTGCAAAACGTACAAATCGGAATATCTTGTTCGTGCCAGCGCACCACATGAGGTAACACCGGCGATAACTTTTCAAAATAATCCCGTAGGGTGTCATGATCGTAAGAAACACCACCAGCGATAAATACCGCGTCCGGTCTTTCGACATCGTCAATAGCAACGGTAGGTAAGGTCATTTGCGACGATGCGATTAAACCTTGGTCACTTTCAGCAGCAACTACGACGTTAAATAAATCTTCCGATAAACCGCCTTGTCGCAGACGCCAATACTGGTTACAAATCATAAAAAAGTCGATAACCCCAGTAATTTGTGAAGCCATCACACCGCCTGCACCTAAAATTACAATGTTTTTCATGCATTAAACCTCATCAACCACCAACCCAATTGTGTCACTATCAACCTTTATTATGTCAATAATGACACTTATTAAATATTATACAACTGATTAATATCTAAACAACAAAAGTAAGTGGATAGGAGAGTTCACATGTCTATGACAAAAATCGTAATGTTGGTTGTGGGTTTTTTAGGGTTATTGAGTGTTTTTTGGATTGGCTTTCATGCCGAGTTAACATTGGGCATGTCGTTTTTGGCAATACCTATGATGTTATTGCCTAGCCTTTTTTTAATGTTGCAAGCCTTGCAAAACAACTTGAAACGTCACTAAGTTAGGCCTTGATTACATTTGAATAATCAGCCTTGTGCTTCAGGCATGGCTTCAATGTTCACAATTTCACTGCGATTCAAAGTGATTTTATAACGCTGCAGCCGTTCTTTGTCTTGTTGCACCGAGCGAACAACAAGGTTAATTTGATATCTGCGTTCAACGGCCTGATTCGATATTTTTTGGCCATCCAAATCATACAAACGGCCTGCTCCGCGTTTTAAGTAACGAACAAAAGGCGTTAGGTTGAAAAAAATTTGTTGCTGGATTTTGTCGTATCCAGGCAAAAATGCTTTGGCGACTACTCGGCTATCACAGCGAAAATGCAGCAAATGTGCGGCTTGTTTATTTTGTTGCCGTCGCTGCTGAAACAAGGTATTGACTGACTCTGGTAAATCTCGGTTTTTAATATACTCGCACCATAATGTCTGTCGTAAGATTTGACTGTGATTTACACTGTGACTAAACAAGTTACGCCATTTAGGTCGTCCTTTTTGAATCTTACGCCAGATAAGGCTGGTTAAGTCTTCTTTAAACGTTTCACGCAAACCGTATATCAAACCAAGAAAGGCAACTAAAGCTATTGTGACTTCGGTAAAATTTGAACGCGCGTTAAGCACTAAAAACATCACAAACGCCATCATAACAGCGGTTACACTACCTCGGACTAAGCGTCTTAAGTTACGGTCGAGATAACGTGTCTTTTTCTTAAAGACCACGCCGTACTCAGTTAAACGTTGTAGCAAGCGCATTTTATTAGTTATACGGTTAGGGTCGTCCAAAGTCGTTTGTGAGTTATATTTGCAATCTGCACGATGTTTATTTTCACTGCGGCAAAATGCCAATAATAATTCACGTTCTGATGAATAAGCGTTACTTTTTGGACCTTTTGATAAAAGCTTGAGAAACGACTGTTCTATATGCCAACTTAAAAAGTTATCCGCGTTTTGATAAAAGGATTTTAAGTTACTGTCTGCAGGCTTATAACGACGCAACTTTTTAATCAGTCCCGCCGTTTGCTCAGACAACACAACCGCTGCTGGATAGAACTCCTCTGGGGTCTTTAGTTTTAACGTATCTTTTATGTCGGCATCTAGTGCCATTTTAAGTTGATAAGAATATAAATTTAAATTTAAGCGATAGTCACTTTGCTCTTCTTGTTCTTTTTTCTTATTTTTATTTTTTTCCTCTTCTGAATCCTCACCCATTCGTTTACTGATAAAACGACTGCGCACCAATGGCAAATGAATTTTGTCAGAAAAATAGGCACAATGACTTTTGATGTTACTGTAAAAGTAGTCTTCGGCGTTTAATGTGCTCGCATTAATACCCATCTCAACCGGAAGTGAAAAATATAAATCAATTTGCTGCTGCGCTTTTGGTAGTAGCTGATCACTGATTTTTATCGATAAATTTTCGTCTTGGGAAAGTTTTACTTTTTTCACTGAGATTTATAAATTCCTTACGCTTTAATCATGCAGGCATGAGTACCATATGCCCCATTAAACCGAGTAAAAATCCCGCCACTGAGCCCAGTGCTGGCAAACCACCCCGTTTGGCTTTTGCTTCTGGTGCAACATCTTGAAATACCAAATATAAAATGCCGGCACTGGCAAACAACATCAATCCAGCAACAAATTCATAGTATTGTGCCAAGAAAAAATACCCCGTTAGCGCACTTACAGGACCAACTAACGCCAACCCACAAAATGCCAACAGAACTTTATTTGGTGACAAATCAGCCGACTTAATCAACTCCTCATAAGCGTTAAACCCTTCCGGGAAGTTTTGCAATACCATGAGAAGAGCGAGGATTAACCCAGTCCCTTCACCCACAGCAAATGCTGCACCTAGTGCAATAGCCTCAGGCACAAAATCAGATAACATTGCGACCAATTGACCTGCTGAACTTTTAAACTGACGCATAAATTTATCTAGAAAATAAAAAAAGACACCGCCACCAGCAAAACACAAAACCGCGGGCGTCATTGCTAATTTACTGGCACCGTCTGGCACCAACACCAGTGCCACCGCCGATATCAAAGCACCACCACCAAAAGCTACAACGAACTTTCTGGCATGAGGAGTTAAAAACGAAGGGTGTAAAAGATCTAGCCTTGCCAACAATGCACCGGCTGGCATAGCGGCTCCAGCAATTAAAGATAACAAAGTTACGTACAAATATTCCGTCATTGATGCTCCGTGTTGGTATGTCTAGGTGCGCACAGCTTGTAGATAAACATACCACAGGTGCCATCATATTGAATACACAACTACTGCATCAACGTCGCTTTTTTAAACGTGAAATGTTATACCAATAATTACTTTATAAAGAACCATGGAATAAAACATGTCTGATGCAATCTCTACCTTTTTTGATGCTTGGCAATTAGAAAATAACAAGCAACGACTGGATCACATAACCAATTCAACAACTGCTGACATTTGTTATAGCGATCCAAGAACCCCTGAGGCGCTATCAGGCATAAACGCATTAAACGAATATGTTGGCATGTTCAGCAACAACGCGCCCGGTTGGTCGGCAAGCGTAGTAAAAAATAATGCCTCTAACGGCATGAACTTAGTCACAGTAGCTTTCAGTGGCAATGGACCTGACGGCAAGATGCAAACTCAATACGGGCAATATTTTATTGAAATGGAAGGTGAACTGATCGCCAGAATGGTGGGGTTTGTTGGCACAGGTGAGCCCGAATAAGCTCATCTCAAACTCAGATCTAATCCCCCCTTAAAACTGAAGTTATGCTGGCTTTATATCGTTGGTTCGATGTCATTTTTTAACACCAGCGCTATCAAAAACACCAAAGCAATAGGTGGCAAAAAGGCACTGAAAAAAGCAACTATAGCAGTGAGTACGGGGGTTTGTGTTTTTCGCTGTCCTAAATAATACCCAACAACCGCCATAACAATGGCCAAAATAAATATTATTTGTCCCCAAAATGTTACGCCTAAACTCATCTTTTAAATTCCTTTTATATATTGTTAAAAATATGAGGGCGTTAAACCGTTACTACATTATTAAGATGTATGTAATGTTAAATCAATTCAATGTCAGATTAAAAACCACTCTGGTTAACGCTGCGAAAATTTAACAAAAATATGACTGTTATAAAATTGGGCATGTTTAAATATCGCTTTTTGCAACACGGCCTCTTGCTCAAAACCTAACTTTAAAAGCAATTGCATCGATGCGGTGTTATCAGAAAATACTGACGCATAAATTCTAACAATATCAGTGTTGGTAAAAACATAATTTGTCATTGTTTCAAGTGCGGCGGACGCAATGCCTTTGCGCCAAAACTCTTGAGTTATCCAATAGCCAATTTCACCTGACCTATGATATTCAAATTCGCCACGCTCGACACCAATGCAACCTGCAAATTGACCATTAAAGGTAATTGCTTTGATTAAATCCCCCTTACTGCCTTCATTAACCCACCATTTGGCATCTTTTTGTGTGTAGGGCGAAGGAATTTTACTGGATAGAAACTGAGTCACCGCCTTGTTATTTAAAGCAACAACCAAATCATTAATGTCATTATCAGTGAAGTCTCGAAGAGCAATCATTAAAATCCTTTTTGATCAGACTCTGTTGTCTAATATTTTAGTAATCTTTTCGGTAAATGAATTCGTACACCATACATTAAAAGCATTTGGATAATAATATGTTTGGTATTTTTAAAGTAAACCCAGTTAAAAAGCTCGAGAAACAACACGCCCTGAAGCTAGAACAAGCCATGCACGCACAACGCAATGGAGACATCAGATTATACTCTCAACTAACCGCGGAAGCAGAAGATATTTATTCAAAGATTAAAGAAATAGAGAGCAGTATAAAGTGACTCAAAACTCAGTTTTGAGGTCAAAAATGTGGTAAGCGGGACATCGGACAGAAAAAAAGCCAACATCTCTGCTGGCTTTTAACACTTTCAACTTAACATATAACTCGTTTAAAAATTTATACCTTCAACTGCACTTGACCATCTTGCTGACGCACCATGTAAGTTTGCAATATCACGCTTTCGTCTTCTAAACATTTACCAGATTCCAAAGAATACTGCTGTTTATAAAGTGGTGATGCCACAACGAGCTGCCCGTCTACATCGCCAACAATACCGCGTGACAATACGTTGGCTTCACCAAATGGTTCGAAGTTTTGCAGCGCAAATAATTGGTCATCATTGCCAACCTTAAATATCGCCACTTGCTCGCCATTGTGCAGCGCACATACGCCTGTGTTTTTATTGATGTCTGAAACCTTGCAGACTGTTTGCCAAGTAAATTCGCTCATTTTGTTCTCCTAATACAGCCCAACTTATACTTCGACCGCTTTGATTTCTTCGCCTTTTGCTTTGGCAGCACGTACTTCAGGAGCTGCAATTCGGGCCCGCTGTTGTCCGCGGTCCGCTTCATAAGCAAGACGATCGTCGGTTGCATCTGAGTTTATGAAGTGGGCAAAACGTTTCAAACGTTCTGGACTGTTCAATGTCTTCTTCCACTCACACTCATAAGTGTCTACCACGCGTTCCATATCAGCTTCTAATTCTGCACCAATGTTTAACTTGTCATCGATTACGACCGATTTAAGGTAATCTAAACCACCTTCCATGTTATCCATCCAAGTTGAAGTACGTTGTAATCGGTCTGCTGTGCGTGTGTAAAACATCAACACTCGGTCAATGTACTTCACCAATGTTTCATCGTCTAAGTCTGAGGCGAATAAGTCAGCATGACGAGGTTTCATACCGCCGTTACCACAAACGTATAAGTTCCAACCTTTGTCGGTGGCGATAACACCAATATCTTTTCCTTGCGCTTCGGCACATTCACGAGTACAACCCGACACACCCATTTTTACTTTGTGCGGCGCACGTAAGCCTTTGTAACGCATCTCTAATTTTACTGCCATCGATACCGAATCTAACATGCCGAATCGACACCAAGTACTACCAACACAAGATTTCACGGTACGAAGTGATTTACCGTAGGCATGACCAGTCTCAAACCCAGCTTCCACCAGCTCACTCCATATCAGTGGCAATTCATGCAACTGTGCACCAAAGAAGTCGATACGAACACCGCCAGTGATCTTAGTGTAAAGGTTATATTTCTCACCAATTTGACCTAATACAATCAAGTCTTTTGGTTTAATTTCACCCGCTGGTACACGTGGAACCACAGAGTAGGTACCATCTTTTTGCATGTTCGCCAGGAAGATGTCGTTGGTATCTTGCAATTGAATATGATCGTCCGACAAAATGTATTCATTCCAGTAGGTTGCTAACATAGAGCCAACCGCTGGTTTACATGTCATACAGCCGTGACCTGAGCCGTATTGTTCAAGTAATTCATCAAAGGTTTTGATTTTTTTAGCGCGAATGATGTCGAACAATTCTTGGCGTGAATATTCGAAGTGTTCACAGATGTTGTTATTAACTTCAACACCCATTTTTTCAAGTTCAGCGTTTAAAACCTGCCCCATCATGGTGACACACCCACCACAACCGGTACCGGCTTTTGTGCATGATTTTAAGCCGCCAACATCGCTACAGCCGCCTTGTACAGCCTCAATGATATCGCCTTTTGACACATCGTGACATGAACAGATTTGCGCTGAATCTGGTAAAGCATTTACGCCTAACGCACCGCCTGATTCACCGTCTATTGCAGGAAGAATTAACACTTCCGGAGCTTCTGGCAACTCCATTTTTTCCAGCATCATTGGCAATAAAGTACCATAAGCCTCGGTATCACCTACCAACACGGCACCTAATAATGTTGTTGTGTCTTCCGATACGATTAGACGTTTGTATACGCCTTCCGCTTCGTTAATGTAAGTATAAGTTAAAGCGCCTTCTGTGCGTGCATGTGCATCACCAATTGACGCAACATCAACACCCATAAGTTTCAATTTGGTGCTCATGTCGGCACCTTTAAACTGAACATCACCGCCAGTTAAGTGAGAAACTGCCGCTTTAGCCATGGTGTAACCTGGCGCAACCAGACCGAAAATTTTGCCGTCCCAGAGCGCACATTCACCAATGGCGTAGATGTCTTCGTCTGATGTCACGCAATTATCATCAATTACGATGCCGCCACGTGGACCGATTTCAATATCAAACGCGCGTGCTAATTCATCTTGCGGGCGAATACCGGCGGAGAATACAATCATGTCGGTTTCGACAAATGTACCGTCGGCGAAATTCATACGATAGCGGCACTCTTCACCTGCAACAATTTCGGTGGTGTTCTTTTCGGTATGAACCGTTACACCCAAATCTTCGATTTTAGTGCGAAGCAACTCACCGCCACCTTCATCCAATTGCACTGCCATTAAGCGCGGTGCGAATTCAACAACATGCGATTCAAGGTTTAAGCTGTGCAGCGCTTTGGCACATTCCAAGCCCAACAAACCACCACCAACAACAACGCCTACTTTACTTTGGCTTGCTGACGCTTTGATATTTTCTAAATCTTCAATGGTACGATAAACCAAACAATGCTCTTGGTCTTTACCCGGGATTGGTGGTACAAATGGGAACGAACCTGTCGCTAAAATCAGTTTGTCGTAAGACTCTACTCGACCACTTTCTGTTGTGATGGTTTTAGCAGTTTTATCTATATTAGATACTTTATCTTTAATGATGTACTGCACACCGTGTTCGTCATAATAATCTTCCGACGTCATCATTAAATCTTGTTCTGTTTTACCATCAAAATAGGCTGACAGTTGAACACGGTCATAAGCCAATCGAGGCTCTTCTGAAAAGGTAATAATTTGGAAGTTTGCGTAATCAGGGTGCTCAATCAAAGTCTCAATGTACTTGTGACCAACCATACCGTTACCAACAACGATGATTTTTTGCTTTTCTTGTATTTGAGGAGATACGCCCATGGTGAAACCTTTAAAAATAAAAAATTATTAAAAGCTAGACTGGTAATAGTTCCGACTTTGGAGCTACGAGTCTTTAAGACCACCGGCATTGGTGACAGAATCAATGAAGAAAAACGATTCTGAGTTCTAGCGAGTTGATGGATTTTAGATCCATGTTTGAAATGATAAAAGCAATAAAAATACCACATTGTGATCATGGGAAATCATCAAAAAATATCCTTATTTAACAAAAGGATAATTTATCTTTGATTTCTAGACGTGCAATCCGCTGTGTAACAACTCAAAAGATCTGCACAAGATCAGTGCGATGTTCTATGTTTTTCTCACTAATATATAGCAGTATAAAAAACACTTTCGCATTAATTACAACTCACGCTACTATTTGACACAAGGCACACTAATTCTAAGTAAAACCCATGAAAACCCTTCCTATATTTGTATCAATAGTAGACAAACCTATTTTAGTTGTTGGCGGTGGCGACGTTGCACAGCGCAAGATACAAACCGCTCTCAAAGCAGGCGCTAAAGTAACGGTTGTGTCATTGGAGTTTTGCCAGCCGATATTAGACATCCAAAACGAAAACTTACATTTATTGTTACAAGCTTACACTCCAGATTTAATCAATGATAAGTGGCTGGTCATTGCGGCAACAGATGACAATGAGGTAAACGACACAGTACATAAAGACGCACTTGCACAAAAAGTGTTTGTTAATGTGGTGGATGATCCTGCACGTTGCCACTTTATTTTTCCTGCCATCATTGACCGCTCTCCTATTGTGGTCGCCATATCATCTGGCGGCGAAGCGCCAGTATTAGCACGTTTGTGGAAAGAGAAGTTTGAGTCATTAATGCCTCAATGGACGGGAAGACTCGCCGCCCTCGCAGGCTCTTATCGTCAACAAGTAAAATCAAAAATTAAGGACTTCACATTACGACGCCATTTTTGGGAGCGATTTTTTCGAGGGGATATTGCCGCCAAAGCCAGTCAAAACGATTGGCAAGGGGTGAAGCAACTGATAGAGCAAACCTTGATTGATCAAAATCAGTTGGCCAGCTCGTTATTTTATGTTGGCACCGGTGACAACCAACCAGACAACTTAACGTTAAAAGCGCTACAAACCATGCAGTTAGCAGACTTGATCATTCATGATGCAAAAGTTAATAGCGACATAATCGACCTAACTCGTAAAGATAGCGATAAACTGCTCATCGATACAACAGACGAGCAACAAGTTGCAGAGCACATCAACAAAGCATTAAGTGAAAACAAAATAGTAGTGCGTTTAGTAGAAGGTTGTCCAAATACAGGAAGGTGCTCGAAACAAGATAACTGCCCAAACACCAGCCCGAGTGTACTACAGGAAATATCATTAACTTCAGCAAAAGATAGCGCCACAAAGATCAAGGGCGTGTGCAATGGCTGTAAGCTGTAAGCTGTA
>JABXID010000279.1 GCA_013373245.1 Gammaproteobacteria bacterium | reverse complement strand
TTCGAGTTTCGAGTTTCGAGTAATAGACTAAAAAAGGTTAGCAATTGCGCTAACCTTTTTTGTTTTTAACGAGACAGAATATCGTTGTATTTAATCTATTGGCGCATCTTTGTGGTGATCATGGTTGTATACTTCCACTCTATTCCGGCCATTTTGTTTGGCAAAATATAAGGCTTTGTCGGCACACTCTATCCAGTTTTGGTGACTGTCATAATCATCAGAGTATTCTGCAATCCCCAAACTAATAGTAAACTGAAACTCAAAATCGTTATATTTCACCACGCTTGCTTCCACCATACGTCTTAGTCGCTCAGCAAATATTTTAGCACCTGCGGCGTCGGTTTCAGTCAGTATAACCGCATACTCTTCACCACCATATCGACCGCCAATATCAGTTTCACGTAAGTTCATCCGCAATACTTTGGCTAAGTGAATAATGGCCTCATCACCACCAGCATGACCATAACTGTCGTTAACCTTTTTGAAGAAATCGATATCAAAAATTAACAACGAACTAACGTTGTGGTTACGCCTTTGTCTTAAAAATTCTTTTTGCAGACATTCTTCCCAATAACCTCGGTTGTTTAAGTTGGTTAACCTGTCAGTCTGGCTCAAACGTTTCAACTCTTGGTTTGCTTCTTCTAACTCTATTTTAGAAATAGCCACATCCGTCACATCATAAAGAATGATTGCTAAGTGAGTAACTTCGCCACGCGTATTTGTTAACGGAATAAACGTCGCGTTTTGATACATAAAAGGTGCGACACTGGTGATAGGACGATAATTTTTAAATTTAAAAATGTGTGGGTGCTGTTCCCAAATGGTAAATGCTCGATTTTTAAGGACAAACACCGGATCAGTTTTTTGAATGATCCATTCTTTATCTAAATCTTTAAACACCTCAAACAAAGACTTTTGACGAACTTCAAATGGTGGTAATCCGCTGTGGTTTTCCATAAAACCGTTCCAGACTTGGATTTTATACTCTCTATCTAATACCACTAAGCCCACATCGACGGATTGAAACATGTCCATCAACCAATGGACTTCAGACATATTTGCTGTAGATTCGTTACTCATAATATAAGAGCCTGCCTATACTTCGAATAAAAAGTTGAGTTTGTTTTTTAAGGTAGGAATAGAATCCTCAGTGATCAGTAATAATAAATCACAATTAATTGAGTACCCTTCAATGCCATAACTAATTTCTATGGTGAGTGTTTTTTTCCAGTGAGTGGAGTTGGTATAAATCAAATCAGATACATTGCAGTGTTGACCTAAAACAACCGGATGCCCTTGGCTAAAGTTAAGATCAAGCTGCTCCGACAGGCCTTTTAACACCGAGCCTATCAAAATGTTACAAATATCCATCAACAATTCCAGCTCGACACTTTCGTCTATTTTTTTGTGATAATTAAGTAACTTAGCAATATCTTTAAAACTAGAATCGTTCAAAATTAATAAGGCTTCGCCTGCAACACCGCCGCTGATAAAGCCTTGGCATATACCGGATGTTGTCTCATTATGCTCCACCGATTGCAACGCCATAGACAGTTCGCTAACTTCCAACAAGTTGACGTTAGGAATTGGCAACTTAACAAACACATCTAACACTTCAGCAAGCAAACTACCGGCCTGCCCCATGGCTACGTTAGTGATCTCTTGCAAAATATCTCGGGTTTCGTTGTCCAATAAATCTTCAACTTGCGAGGCGTATTGCTTGAATTTTTCTGGGTCCGTAATACCGTATTTATTCAGCAACTCTTGCAGTTTTTGTTTATCAATGGGCTTTTTTATAAAGTCTAGAGCGCCTAGCGCCTTCACCCGTTCGTGTGCTTCTTTTTGAATATCACCCGATACCACTATGGTGATAATTGAGGACTCTTCTTTTTTTAGAGCCTCAAGCACGCCATAACCATCAAGGACGGGCATATTTAAGTCGAGAAATAATACTTCACTGTCGCTATCTCTGATTTTATCGAGCGCATCTTCACCATTAATAGCAAAGATTACTTCAACGTCCCATTCATCAGGTAATGAGCGTGCCATTTGTTTTCTGGCTAAGTTTGAATCGTCACAAATTATTACGGATGTTTTCATGTTTCTTTATAAACCACCAAAGATACGTGTTTATTAAAACCCGCTTATCTTTATTTATTCGTTTGTAACACGTTCATACATATCATTCTTGAACAACAAACAAAGATAAACGGACTCAATTTTTATTATAGCTTTCAAAACTATAGCACTTGTTAGAGAATGTACTCTATGTTCTTTAAATAAACTTGAAAACTTATTTGATATGAAAAAAATTCTCTTAGCAACTTTATTATTCAGTGCGTCAACTTGGGCCTACGACATTCAGCAAGATTTACCCATCACTTATGATTTGGTATCTGCCGGTAATAAACCGGTTGCCTTGCTTGGCAATCAGGTTGAGGTGTCGCAACTAGCACCTAGTTTTAAAGTCGTAGATGACAAATTTCGTGTAAAAACCCTGAAAGACTATTTGGGAAGTCCAATTTTACTCAGTGTAGTGCCAAGTTTGGATACCGGTATTTGCAGCATGCAAACAAAACGTTTCAACGAAGAAATAGGTCATTTGCCACAAGATGTCGTTATGTTAACTATTAGTGCCGACTTGCCTTTTGCCCAAAAACGTTTTTGCAAAACAGAAAATATCGACAAAATACAAACCTTGTCTGACTCTGTATGGCGTGACTTTGCTATGAATTATGGTGTGTTAATTAAAGATATGGGCTTGTTAACTCGCTCTATATTTATTATCGCGCCAGACGGAACCATAAAATATAAAGAAATTGTACCTCAATTATCTGAACACCCGGATTATGATAGCGCTCTCTCGGCATTAAAAGCATTATCAGAACAATCGGAACTAACAGATGAAAGCCTTGATAGCGTTGGTTCCGAAGCCGTTGCGCCTACTTCAGAACAAGACAACACAACTAAAAATTAAAAAAAATTTAAATTATTTCCTTGAAAAATATTTGAGCGACCACAGATAAGTTTTGAGCCAAAGAGAAACGCCATAAGGGTTTCAAATAGGCTCACAACTTATTGATATATAAAACTTACTTGTTAAATCCTGTTCATTTGAAAGGTTAAATAGCAAGTTACTTTGACAGCGACATCAAGGCATATTCGCTTGATTACCAGCTGAATTTATTGCTTAAATTTTGAGGATAATATTATGAGAAATGTAGACTTATCACCACTTTACCGTTCATTCATCGGTTTTGATCACCTAGCGTCATTATTAGATAACGCTAACCGCACTGAAAAAAGCAATGGCTACCCGCCTTACAACATTG
>JABXID010000187.1 GCA_013373245.1 Gammaproteobacteria bacterium | reverse complement strand
CCTCGCCCTCTTCAAATTCGAGAACCTGTTTAGTAATTTCCATGGTCTGTTGCTGCAAAATTCGAATAGGTGTAGGGTCAGGACGGCCCGGACGGAACTCTTGTGCAATAACGGATGTACCTTTAGGAATGTCTTTAACTTCCAACTTATTTTGCACACCAAACGCGAACTTCATCGACCCGGCAATTTGCTTGAACTTCAACACGTCCATTTCAGCGAATGATAACAATAAAACGAAGAAACACATCAGCAATGACATTAAGTCAGCGAAGGTTCCCATCCATGCGGGGAGTCCCTCGGGGGGACATTTCGGGCATTCTTCTTCAGACATGACTATTCCTCAGCGGTATCGACTTCACGCTTCGATGCGGCCAAATAGTTACGTAAAACGCCTTCAATAACTTTCGGGTTTTGACCGTCTTGTATACCAAGCACGCCATCCATGATTAAGCTTTGATTGAGTTTTTCTTCTTCCATTCGCAGTTTCAACTTATGCGAAATGGGCAAGGCAATAACGTTTGCTAAAAAAGCGCCATATAAGGTTGTTAATAGTGCAACCGCCATCGCTGGACCGATAGATTTTGGATCATCCATATTTGATAACATGGCAACCAAACCGACCAGCGTACCTATCATCCCCATCGCAGGTCCAATGTCACCAAGCGTTTTGAATATTCCAGAGCCAAGTTCGTGACGTTCGGTAGTCAGAGAAATGTCTTTAGAAAGCGTTGCGCGAACCACATCGCCATCATGACCATCAACCAAAAGGTCTACACCCTTTTGTAAAAAAGGATTCGATATTTCAGCTTCTTCTAGAGCCAGGAATCCTCCTTTACGAGCAGAATCTGCAAGCTCAACAATTTTTTCAATAAGTTCTTCTGGAGTTTCAATTTTAAAAGAAAAAGCTTTGCCTGCAATTTTACCAGCGCCGATAAACTGAGATAGCGTGTAGTTAGATAACAGAACAAAGGTTGAGCCACCAAATACGATAGCTACGGACGGTACATCGATGAACATGCCTAAACCGCCGCCCATGATCATTGCCATCACGATAAAGCCAACAGCGCCAATCATTCCGACCAGAGTTGCTAAATCCACACTAAACTCCTAATTTAAATGATTCTTTTGGGATATAAGTCTACTTTAATTATCGACCAGGTTTCTGGCAACTTAAATATTAAAGCGACAGACTTTATGTAGTTTAACCTATTTTCAGCAAGATATAGCCAATTCCGATTGAATAAAAAGGCCGTGTAAGGTAATTTACACGCGATAAAATCAACAGAAAATAACGTCAAAATTAAGCCAATGACCTCAGAAAAAAACACTTCATTTGAAACCACCATAGCCGAACTTGAACAGATTGTTAGTCAATTAGAATCTGGCGACTTGGAGCTTGAACAATCCTTGAAGTTATTCGAACGAGGCATAGAGCTCACCCGCTTAAGTCAAAGCAAACTACAAGACGCTGAGCAAAAAGTGAAAATTTTGATGGATAAACAAGGTGAGTTAACGTTAGAACCTTTTGTTGAGCCGCAACCGACACAGTCGAACGACTACTAATCACGCCATCATGAATTTATCTAACGCTATTGAGTTATACAAAACTCAAACCGAATCGTTTTTAACAAATAAAATCAACTCTGCAGATATTGAAGATCCTCGCCTGAAAGAAGCGATGGAATATTCTTTATTGCTGGGTGGAAAACGACTGCGTCCATTTTTGGTGTACGCCACAGGCCAAATGTTTTCAGCAACGCTGTCAGACTTAGATGCACCAGCTGCCGCACTTGAGGCCATACATACCTATAGCCTTATACACGATGATTTGCCGGCGATGGACGATGACGCTTTGCGCCGAGGCAAGCCAACGAATCACAAACAGTTTGATGAAGCGACTGCAATTTTAGCTGGCGATACCTTACAAACATTTGCGTTCCAATTGTTAGCAGATCATAAGTATCAAAATGTTAACCCTGCGCAAATTATCAAAATGTTCTCGGTGTTGTCACAGGCAAGTATTGATATGTGTGCCGGACAATCCATTGATTTGCAGCAAACAGATACGCTAGACAATATTGAAAAAAATCAAGACGCCTTAGCTCGTCTTAAAAACATGCATCGGTTAAAAACTGGCGCTTTAATCAAAGCTTCCGTCAAACTCGGCGCGATTGCTGGCAATGCAAACGAGGGGGAGCTTGAAATCTTATCTAACTACGCCGATGCCGTAGGTTTAGCATTCCAAGTGTGGGACGATGTTTTGGATATTACCTCCGACACTGAAACCCTTGGCAAACCGCAAGGTTCGGATCTTGATGCGAATAAAATGACCTACCCCGCTTTGATAGGTTTACAAGACGCCAAAAACAAAGCGACAAAATTAATTGATGAAGCAGTTCAAGCCTTAGGGTTATTGCCATACAATACCGCCGAATTAAAACTACTTGCCCAGTACATCATTGAACGAGACCATTAAGTTCAAGTTATGACTATGAATATTTCTGAATACCCGAATTTAAAAAACGCCTTAACACCACCAGAATTGCGTAAATTACCGCAAGAACAACTTACGTCTGTATGTACTGAATTACGAGAGTATTTGTTGAGCAGCGTTAGCAATAGTTCAGGTCACTTTGCCTCTGGACTCGGCACGGTAGAACTCACTGTTGCACTGCATTACGTGTATAACACCCCATACGACCGTTTAATTTGGGATGTTGGCCACCAAGCGTACCCACATAAAATCATAACAGGACGTGCAGAACAAATTCATACGATTCGTCAAAAAGACGGTTTGCATCCATTTCCTTGGCGAGAAGAAAGTGAATACGACACGTTAAGTGTTGGTCACTCATCTACTTCAATCAGCGCTGCAATGGGCATGGCGATGGCGGCTCAAGCAGAAAAAAGAGCCAATCCGTCAGCAAACGCCAGAAAAGTCTGCGCTGTTATTGGCGATGGTGCTATGACCGCAGGTATGGCGTTTGAAGCCATGAACCACGCCGGGGATGTAAAACCCGATATGTTAGTGGTGTTAAACGATAACGATATGTCGATATCGGAAAATGTCGGGGCACTTAATAGTCACATGGCGAAACTGTTATCGGGCAGTTTGTACACCAGCTTACGTGAAAGCAGTAAAAAGTTATTGTCGGGCATCCCGCCAATCAAAGAGTTAGCGGGTCGCGCAGAAGAACACTTAAAAGGCATGGTTGTGCCGAGCACTATCTTTGAAGAGCTTGGGTTTAACTACATCGGACCTATCGATGGCCACGACGTAGAAGGTTTAGTGAATACGCTCAGAAATATGCGTAACCTGACTGGCCCACAATTCCTGCACATAATTACCAAAAAAGGTAAGGGATATCACCCTGCCGAACAAGACCCAATTAAATATCACGCGGTACCAAAATTTGATCCATCTTCAGATTTACCGGTTGCTCCGCCAAGCTCCCCAACATACTCAAAAGTATTTGGTGATTGGTTATGCGATATGGCAGCACAAGATCCAAAACTGATGGCAGTAACACCAGCCATGCGTGAAGGCTCTGGCATGGTAGAATTTTCCAAAAAATTCCCGCAACAGTATTTTGATGTCGCCATCGCAGAGCAACACGCTGTGACTTACGCCGCAGGTTTGGCGTGTGAAGGTTTTAATCCGGTCGTAGCAATTTATTCTAGCTTTTTACAACGTGCATATGACCAATTGATCCACGACGTTGCGATCATGAACTTGCCTGTATTATTTGCCATTGACCGTGCCGGAGTAGTTGGTGCCGATGGCCCAACCCACCAGGGTTCGTTTGATTTAAGCTTTATGCGCTGTATTCCTAATTTAGTGATCATGACACCAAGCGACGAAAACGAATGCCGTCAAATGTTATACACAGGTCATAAATTGCAACAACCTGCGGCGGTTCGATATCCAAGAGGCAAAGGGACTGGGGCTGAAATTAGCAGCGAAATGACGGAACTTGAGCTTGGTAAAGCCAAAGTAATTAGCGAAATTAATTTAGACAACACCGACAAGAAAATTGCAATTTTAAACTTCGGTATTTTCTTAGAAGAAGCAAAAAAAGCAGCCAAAGAATTAAACGCGACCGTTGTCGATATGCGCTTTGTTAAACCGCTGGATAACCAACTGTTGGATACGTTTGCCAAAGACTACGACTTATTGGTGACCGTAGAAGATAATGTTATCGCAGGTGGCGCAGGCTCTGGTGTTAACGAATACCTAAACAATCGAGGTCTATTCACCAAAGTACTGAATATTGGTTTGCCTGATCAATTCATCAAACACGGAACACAACAAGAGATTTACCAAGAACTTGAATTAACGGCTGAAGGAATTGTGAAAAAAGTAAGCCCGTTTTTAAACAAATAACTTAGGTTTTTTAAGTCAGATATAAGAGCCATCAAGCTTCCTTGTTTTGATGGCCTTCATTATTCTTCGAACTCTCCCTCCACAGAGCACTGGCGCATTAAGCACTTATACAGTTTTTGTGCTGGCAAACTTATACATAGATTGATACTTTCAACTACACTAATAGCAATTTGACTATTCGTTAATCTTCTACCAATCTCGGCCAAGAGGGAGTTTATGTATCACAAGGGATTTATAAAGCGCTGGCTCATCATGTGTCTAGCTATTCTACATTCTCTTTTTTCTCAAGCTTCTGAGCCTGAACAAACATTAAATACTCCAAAAGACTTTACTATTACATGGCTTTACTCAGATACGGGACCTTTCCATATAAAAGAGTCAAACAAAAATGGAGTTACAGGAATTTGTGATGGCATCATAACCGAAATAATCAAAGCAATCCCTCACATTAATCATATCAAACGCTTACTACCGATAGCGCGAATACAACAGCTTATGGACGAAGGCGAACCTGTTTGCTATCCATGCATGATCCATAGAAAACAAGCTACATCAAGAGCAAGATATGCCAACCCAAACGCTCTGTACCCGCCTTTTAAAGTCATAGTTCATAAAGAAAACGCAGAAGCGTTTATTAAAGACTTTGGCAACCCGATAAATTTTGATGCATTGGTTAATGATGAAAAGTGGCTAATGGTAAGGCAAATTGGCAGAAAGTAAGGACAGGAGTTACAACCTATACTAGAAAAGAGTTCTAGTTATGCTAACTGTGTGTTGGTCTACACGTCGACAGAAGCAAATTTAGCAGCAATGAAAATGATCGATATGAAACGAGCCGACTACGGTATTGAATATCCTAGCCATCTACCGTATTTCAAAACAAAGGGCATTACTGAACTTGTCGCGCTTGATATAGAATTAAAAAATGATGACTTCAAACTTGGTGCAATAGGATGCTCGGCTTCCGCCGGAGAGTTTACCGACAACGCCTTATTCATCATTAATAAAGCACTAAAAGACTCCATACTGCAAAGCAGCAGTTATTCTGAACACTTAAATTACTGGTTTCACAACTCAACCCCAAACTACCAACAGCAGTATCAAGAGCGAGTAGTTAAATATCGAAGCCAAACAGAATCGGTGCAATAAAGCCACAGTTCATCTAACTTGGTAATTGACAAAGGCGTCTTAGAGTATTCATTCAGTAACGCCCTGTTAATGGGCGGATTACGCTTGGCTAAAATTAGCGAAGAATGTGTAGTGGCATAGTGATTTTGGCCACCTAATTAGAGGATGTTATGATTTGTTCATAGCAGTATTAGGTGAAGATAATGGCTAAGAAGTCACGTAAAAATTTCAGCCCTGAATTTAGATT
>JABXID010000014.1 GCA_013373245.1 Gammaproteobacteria bacterium | reverse complement strand
GACGCTGATGGTGACAATTTGACTTACGGTTGGTCAATTACCAGTCAACCAAATGATAGTAACGCTTCTTTGAGTAATTCAGAACAAGTAACAACGTCTTTTACTCCATCGTTAAGTGGTGATTATCAAGTACGACTTACGGTAAGTGACGGCACGGATTCAGATTCAGATACGGTTACCATTTCGGTGACAGATCCTGTTGTAGTTAATAACCCGCCAGTGGCAAATGCTGGCGATGATCAAACGATAGATCTTGGTGATAGCGTTACCTTAGATTCTTCAGCAAGCAGCGACGTCGATAACGACACGTTAACCGCAGTATGGATGATTAAAGGCAAACCAGCGGACAGTGCATTTACCTTAAATACTGAATTAAGCTCAACAACATTTACACCTGATGCTGCAGGAACTTACGAGTTGTCTTTGTCAGTTAGCGATGGAGAAGAAAGCGATTCTGATACCTTGTTTATCATCGTAAATTCAGTCAATGCAGAAAATACAACACCGGTTGCTAATGCTGGTGCCGATCAAACTGTCGATTTAGGAATTGCAGTTACATTGGATGCTTCGGGCAGTACAGATGCCGACAATGATACGTTAACGTATGTTTGGTCATTCCGTGGCATACCAACAGGCAGTCAAGTAACCTTAAATAACAGTAATACCGTTTCTTCGTCTTTTACACCTGACATTGCAGGTTTGTATGTACTTAGAGTTGTAGTGACCGATGAGAGCGGCGCTGTCTCGGGTGATAATGTTCGAATTACTGTAAATGAAGTTGAACAAGAGGTTGCCAATATTGATCGTTGGGTGATCAATAACACAAATACTTCAGATTACATCACCAGTGGTGGCAGCGCGGTATTGGAGAACGTTCAGGTAGCTGAGTTGAGAACCGAAAACTCAGTGGAATATATGTACGTAGAAGCGACTGGGATTCCAGACTATTCCGTGACTTTGACCCAAGACGATGTAGATACTCTGAACTCTCGTCCTAAAGCGCGAGCGGACTTTTTAGCACAAAGCACGACAGCCGTTGCTGGAGATACGGTGGAGTTTGGTGAGAATATTGGCTACGACAGCTCAGACTTGAATTGTAATGATACGGGTGGTGATGGTTATTGGCCGCCAGGCCCTGCTTGTCCGACCGACCAAGAAAAACAAAATTATTTCCCTACCGAGCCACAAGACGCGGCTGAAGAGTGTGAAACCGGATTAGGTGCAGTTGGCTTGATGGTCAACGGTACGAGCATATATAACTGGAGTGATGGCGCGACATGGACTAATGACGCAAACGTTGACACTGAGTGGCAATATTTAGCACCAGTTGCTGAATCTTATGATGTTGATATTTGTGGCGGTCATGCCACCACAACGGGTGACTACCACCATCACTTTTATACGACGTGTTTGGCTAATTTAGTCGGTGATAGCGGCGATTCGCACTCACCAATATATGGTTTTGCGGCGGATGGTTACCCAGTATATGGTCCATACGAAAGTGACGGTGAATTAGCCGTAAGCGGCTGGAAAACTCGTGACTATGGCGCATCAGAAAGCGAAGGAGGCTGCAATACTGAAGGGGAGCGTACGTGTTTCCTTGTTGATCAATATGATATTTCAAAAGGTGTTGAGACTACTGCTCAGGGGCCGGACATAGGTGCAACGGTTACCTCTCAATCACGTAACGACTTTATTGCTGACTCTGGGTTCTTCTATGAAGATTATTATTACGCGCAATTGCCAGCCACAGGTGCGCAGTTAGATCAACACAATGGTCACGATAACGACGACGGTCGTGGTTATCATTACCACATTACTTTGGAATTAGTTGATGGTGAATTGACACCTTCGTTTCCTTATACGGTAGGTCCAAACTTTAAAGGTGACTTGCCGGATAATACTTTTTCACGTTGTTCAGGGGCAACAGGTGGCCCTCGTCCATAATCAAATATGTTAAGAGTATTATTGATAACAGTGTTGTGCGGAGCGACTTGGATCGCCTCTGCACAGCAAATGACAAGTGAAACGTCGTTAAATTCTACTAATGACATGGGTATGGATCATTCCCATATACCCATTGCTCTGCCCGAATCAGCCAATCGCATGGCGCTTTCTTTGAGTCTGCGTGAAGATTCGATGTCGGGTTACAACCTTATCTTAGATACCAAACATTATCATTGGTCGATACCGCCTAGTGGTATGGATATGATGGCGATGATGTCAGCGAGCATAGATGAAGCAACGAATAATGTTGAAGGGCATGCGCATTTGTACGTCAACGGTGAGAAGATCCAAAGGGTTTACGGAAAGTACCTGCATTTGCCTGAAGCTCTTTTTCGCGATGGTTTGAACAGTATTTCTGTGACCTTGAATAATCACGGACATATGTATTGGACTATTGATGATAAAAAAGTATTGGCGACGTTATTTATTAACCGTGGAGGCTCTCCACTTATTACTCATAAGTTCGAGAGTTTTCCGGCTAACCTCGATTAATTAGTTTTTTCTTCACCGGCTTTGTTGCTGCACATGACGAGCAAACAATACAGTTGAGCAGCACGGCTTGCACAAATTGTTTGGTTTTATTATCTGCGCATTGAAAATCGTCGATTGTGAGTTGTTGCGTTTGCAGCAACCTAGCCAAACTTTCCGGTTTCATCTCTAGCTGACAGCTGCCAATTTCCATTTCATTTACTCTATGACATTTTCTGTCGGAATAGTTTACTTGGCACTTTTGCAAATCGCTCATATTTGCTCCTAGTGTCGAGTTTGCTCAGGTATGAGTGAGTACACCAGCATATGTATTTGCTGGTTTTTAAGTTTGTTGTCGATGGAAGATTGGCTTATCCGCTTTATTGCCAATTGCAGTATTGAATCTTTTTCCGCGCAGTAACCTAGCATTTTCAGCCTTAATGCTAGAGCCAAAGCGGACTTGGTATATAAGCACGCTGCCTTATCAGGCTCTACTATGCGCTGGTTAAGAATGATATCTGCAATTTCAAACGACGCTCCTAAATGAGGTAAGGCATCTAAATGTTGACCGAGATCTGCTAGATTGATTCCTGTTTCGCTGGTATTTTTCCAGCCACACAGTGCTCTGTGAGGTTTATTTGTTAGCTCTTGTCTGTGCGTAGGACATAAAAATACGAAATTCAAGGGGCTTTTTTTAGTTTTTATCTGTTAATCCAGTTTCGAATTCCGATTCAGCTAATTCAAGTTCACCCAGTGTGATCACAGCTTGGGTTCTATTTCTTACATTGAGTTTTTTAAAAATGGCTGTTGCGTGTGCTTTAATCGTGGCTTCAGACACATTCAGTTCGTAAGCAATCTGTTTGTTTAATAAACCTTCCGCAAACATCATCAATATTTTGTATTGTTGATGCGTTAGGCTGGCAATACGTTCGGCTATCTCTGACTTACTAGGCTGGCATTGCTGAGAGTTAAAACTTGGTGGCGTCCAGATATCGCCAGAAACTACTTTATTAATCGCTTCAAATATTGTTTCGACTGGCGTTGATTTTGGCACGAAGCCAGAAGCACCATGAGACATGGCCTGATTAATAGTGTCGGAATCGTCGTATGCTGAAACCACAACGACAGGGATTTGAGGATAATGCTGGCGTACGTGAACCAAGGTATTGAAACCATGTGCTCCCGGGATATTTAAATCGAGTAATAACAGATCAGTGTCGTTATGGGCGGCAAGCAGTTTATTTAATTCTTCAACGTTTTGCGCTTCCAGCCATTGGGTATGCGTTAATTCCGTTTTCAGAGTTTCTAAAAGTGCTTGTCTAAATAACGGATGATCATCTGCAATAAGTATTTTGTCTGGTTGCATCATAGCGGCTGTCTTTTAGTAAATTATCCCACGTCACATTGTATGCAGTTCTGCCAATTATAGACACTATACTTTGGTCGAAAGATGAAAGTATTGATTTGCATTAAATAATCGGTTTCTCTCGTTGAGATCTGCGACTTCAATGGTAGACTGAAAAATGTCGAGGGAGTTGATAATGCGCTCCATTTCACTTTAATTCAAAAGGTTTGTTGTTTGTTTTTTTCAAGTGTAAATCCATTTAACTTAATGCGTAAGTTGCTTTGTAGAGCGGCAGTGTTATGCATTTGTTGTTGGTCACTTACGATATATGCTAATAACAACGAAAAAAACAGCGATAACTACTCTTATTTTCAGCAATCTAAACCTTCGAAAGTGCAAGTTGGTAGGGCATCTGAGTTCGAAGAAGTAACTGAGTTTACTCAAACTATAACCACGTTTGATGAGCTGATGGTTTATTTAGAACAACGGCAATATGCATCGGATACCGAAGCGATTGATATGGTTCAGCGTTTTGTGTTTAGCCGTTCAACAAGCCAACAACCTTTAAACAAAGAACAGCTACAAAACATCGATTTAGCATTGGCAGAATTGCTAATTAATGTGGGCCAATTGCAACAAAGTCAAAGTGTGCTCAATAAATACCAGCAGACCGATATGAAGCCCCTTAATTGGTTGGTTAGCCGGCAATTGCAAAGTCGTATTTATCAGTTGCGTCAAGACTGGTTCGCGGCGGTGACTGGTTTTACTGAGGTGTTTGAGTTAGCGGAAGAGCTTCTAAAGCAATCGTCAATAAATGAACAAACACTTGCTCGCAAAAAACAATTGGATTCAGCACTTTCATTGGCGCGTATTTACTGGCAGATCTTAGATAATAATCAAGCAAAACAATGGTTAAATACCGCTCTTAGCTTAACTGATGCTAAGCAAGATTTAGCCTCATATTTTGAAGTAACCACTTTGGTTGCGAGTCAACAACAGCATATGAAAGCGTATGATTCAGCTGCTCGTACATTAATCCCGGCAATAGAGTCAGCAAATACGAATCGTTTAGTCAGTGTTGAGTTGAGTTTGAGCCGGCAACTGGGGGAAGTGTATTTAGCAGCGAATAAATTGGATGATGCACAAGAGGTTTTAGAAAAGAGTTACTTGCTGGCTCGTGGGCTTCGAAATATTTCACAACAGTACGGCTTATTGATTAATCTGATCGAGTTACAGTTGGCTAAAAACAACAGCACGGAAGCGCAAAAAATCCTAACCGAAACTGACAAATTAACTAAGTACATTACAGATCGAAACTTAACAATGGCTTTTCTGAACGCCAAGGCTCAAGTTTTTGCTGCAAAACGTCAGTTTGTTGATGCGCTTAATGTGTTAGAGCGAATTAGTGAAATAAGCCACAGTAATGGCAGCAGTCTAGAAGAACAGGGGAGGCAAGATATTGTATCGTCAAACCTGAAACAAAAAGCAACATGGCAAGCGCTTTTAGGGCAGAGTCGTTCTGCAATTAGCAACTTTGAAAAACATCATAAAGATGCGCAGCAAACACTGACCCAAAAAGCACAACAGCGCATCCAGTTTATTCAGCAAAGTTACGCTGCGGATAGACAAAATAAACAGCAACAGATAGCTGAAAGCCAGCAAGTTATTCAGCAGTTACAAGCAGAAACCGCACAACTTCGATTTGAGTCCACGAGAAATTTCATTGTATATGTACTGATGTTTTTGGCTGCGCTGGGTTATTGGTTGTTTCACAACAAACAACAGATCGCAGAACGTCAACGAATGATGAATTTGGATCTTATTACAGGTGCAAAAAATCACAATTATTTAGCCAGACGTTTTCGGCAGTATTTGCATCATAAAGCAAAATTCAGTGTACTCATGTTTGATATCGATAAGTTTTCCGAGGTTAATATTTCGATAGGGCACGATAAAGCCGATATTTTGTGTCGAGAAATAGTTACTCGATTATCTATACGTTTATCGGCAGAAAAAGAGCTGATCAGTATAGGCAGTGGCAAGTTTATGGTCATCGTTAAAAACTTTGATCAGAAACAAGCATTTCTGCTGGCAGAAGTTTTACGAAAAGAGTTAAATAGCCAAAGTTTTGTTATTGATGGTAGCCGTTTTAATATAACGGCTTCTTTTGCAGCTATTGAATATAATGCCAGCGAAACGTTAGAGTCTTTGAAACAGGCTCTTACGCTAGGCGTGCAAATAGCCAAACAAGCTGGTGGTGACCGAACTGCGCAACTAAAAGATAACTAACTGTTTATTAAGTTATCACCTTACACGCATTACAAGATTAAAAATTAGAAAAATAACAAGGTATACCGAATGACAGAGGCAACTACGACCATAAGTAGTGATGGTGTCGAACAACTGCCATTAAGACGATTCACCGAAGAAGCGTATCTTAATTATTCCATGTACGTGATCATGGACCGTGCTTTACCGCATATTGGCGACGGGTTAAAACCCGTGCAACGCCGTATAATTTATGCAATGTCTGAGCTTGGTTTGTCAGCCACTGCCAAATACAAAAAGTCTGCCCGTACCGTAGGTGACGTATTAGGTAAGTATCATCCCCATGGCGATAGCGCTTGTTATGAAGCTATGGTGTTGATGGCACAGCCGTTTTCTTATCGATATCCGTTGGTTGACGGTCAAGGTAACTGGGGTGCAGCCGACGATCCAAAATCATTTGCCGCCATGCGTTATACCGAAGCTCGCCTGTCGAAATTCAGTGAAGTGTTATTAAGCGAGCTAGGGCAGGGCACCAGTGATTGGATACCTAACTTTGATGGCACCATGCAAGAGCCAAAAGTTTTACCTGCTCGTTTACCACATATTTTACTTAATGGCATTACCGGCATTGCGGTTGGTATGGCAACCGACATTCCGCCGCATAATGTCAGAGAGTTGGCACAAGCTTGCATTCATTTATTAAAAGAGCCTAAAGCCGAACTGCCAGAGTTGATGGAGTTTGTTAAAGGCCCGGATTATCCAACCGAAGCGGAAATTATCACGCCGTCTGCCGACATCGCTAAAATTTATGAGTCGGGTAAAGGCAGTATTAAAATGCGTGCGACTTACGTCGAAGAAAGTGGTGATATCGTAATTAACGCCTTGCCACATCAAGTATCTGGCGCAAAGGTATTGGAGCAAATTGCTGGTCAAATGACAGCGAAAAAGCTGCCAATGGTGTCTGATTTACGTGATGAGTCGGATCACGAAAACCCAACACGAATTGTCATTGTCCCACGCTCGAACCGTGTGGATGTTGACGCCGTGATGGCGCATTTGTTTGCGTCTACTGATTTAGAAAAGAATTACCGCGTTAACCTAAACATGTTGGGCTTGGACGGATTGCCGAAGGTCAAAGGGTTAAGACAAATCTTAACCGAATGGTTGGAGTACCGCCGCGACGTGGTCACTCGTCGTTTGCAATATCGCCTAGATAAAGTGATTGCGCGATTACACATCTTAGAAGGTTTGTTAGTTGCCTTTTTAAATATCGACGAAGTGATTGAAATCATTCGCAATTTCGACAAGCCGAAAGCAGAATTGATGTCGCGCTTTGGTATTTCTGATATTCAAGCGGACGCGATTTTAGAAATTAAATTACGTCAGTTAGCTAAATTAGAAGAAATGAAAATCCGTGGCGAGCAAGACGAACTCGCAAAAGAACGCGAGCAACTAGAAGCCTTATTAGGTTCTCGCGT
>JABXID010000240.1 GCA_013373245.1 Gammaproteobacteria bacterium | reverse complement strand
TCCGCCGCATTTCTTAAATCGCCAAGCGCACTGGTTTCCAAGACTTCCAGTTGTAATAGTGAAGAAGACACGGCTGGATAACGTGATAAATGCTGCTCAAGTTTTTCTGCAAAGTCTATTTGCTGCAACTCCAACGCGCTAACGTTTACGCTCACTTGCAAATTAATACCCGACTGTTGCCATATATCAATTTGCTTAAGCGCTTCTGTCACAACAAATTCGCCAATATCCATGCAAATGTTTTGGTTTTCAACTTCAGGTAAAAACGACCCTGGCGGCAATAACCCCCGAACTGGGTGATGCCAACGTATAAGTGCTTCAGCACCGATAACTTCCCCTGTTTTCATATTAACTTTTGGTTGATAGTGCAATACAAATTCTTTCCGACTTAACCCTTGAGCTATTTGCTGAATATTCGCGGCTCGCAATTTCATCGCGTCTTCTGTACTAACATCAAATATATGGTAACCATTTTTACCCTGCTGTTTAGCGATATACATTGCTTGGTCCGCGTGACGGATCATTTGGCCGGAGTCATCTACCGTATCCTGCGGGTAAAATGTAATACCTATACTGACAGAAACTTTGGCAATAATCGGACCGATAGAAACAGGTTCAGATGCGGCGTTAAGCAGGCGTTCAACAACAAAGATATAGTCCTCTAATCGCGCTAAGTCTGACAACACAATAACAAACTCGTCACCACCATAACGGGCAATAATGTCATCACCTCGCAACTCACGTTGCATACGCTTTGACAGAGCAACTAATACTTTATCTCCCACGTCATGGCCGTGTTTGTCATTGATACTCTTAAATCCATCAAGGTCTAAAAACAATACGGCAAGCGTCTTCGAATATTGTTTGCAGTGCTCCAATGCATGATCAAGCTTGGTAGATAGTAAACTGCGGTTGGGTAATTCAGTTAACACATCGTAAAGCGCAATATGTTCGAGTTTCTTTTCGTTTTCTTTGATCTTGGTAATGTCGGTGAACAAGGCAACATAACTCTTTATTTGCCCAGAACCTCCGTACACGGCACTAATATTAAGTAGTTGAGGGTAAATCTTTCCTTCTTTGTTTTTATTCCAGACCTCGCCAAACCAATAGCCTTTTTTAGAAATCGCGTCCCACATTTCTTTATAAAATTCATCAGGATGCTTGCCAGAGCGCAAGATAGCGGGGGTTTGACCAATCGCTTCTTCCCGTGAATACCCCGTAACATGAACAAATGTCTTATTAACATCCCTTATAACGCCCGACGCATCTGCAATAATGATCCCTTCTCTGGCATTTGAAAACACACTAGCAGCCAATGTTAACTTCTCTTCCATAAGCTTTTGTTCAGTGGAGTCTTGGATCAATGACGTTATGCTTTCCACCTCGCCATTTTCGTCTAAGATTGCCGTGCTATTCCATTCACAGGTTAATTGTCGTCCCGCTTTTGAGATATTTTGAAAAAGACCGTATATTGATTGTTTATTGGCAAAAAGCTCCATAAATTGTGATTGAAATGCAAACTTCTGTTCGTCAGGAACAATTAACTCCAAGGCACTTTTGCCTAGCGCTTCCCGCTCTGTATAGCCAAATGTATTAACTGCTGATTTATTCCAGCCTGTGCAAATCAAATTTTTATCCCATGAAATGCATGCCAACGGCGTATGCTCAATATGCTGAATTAACCTCTCTTCACTTTTTAACAACTGATACTGGCTATTTTTCAGCTGTTGCTCGACACTCAAACGCACGTTTGCCATTTCTAGGAAACTCTTTTGCAACTCAACAAATTCTATGGAACCTTTGGGCTTAATATCAGGAATGGCCTCTCCTCTATGTAAACTTTTTATCAACCCCAATAAAGTCCGCACAGGCGCCAATACACTTTTGTCCATCTCGTGATAAGCAATTACAAGGATGACAATGACAAAGATGGCTACAAAAAACGCTATTAACTGTGTTTTCGTGTTTATTACGTTTAATTCATTGGTAATGGGAATGCCAACCGTAATTGACAGGCTTTGTTGATCTTCACCAGCCACTAGAGAACGAGTGATAAAAACTCGAATTTCGTTGTCCTCGGTGGTGACTATTTTGGTGTTTGGTTCTGTCGCGTAAAAACTTAACTCACCAAGTGTATTTTCTATTTGATTAACTAATTGGGGGTTGTTGGCTGGCAACGACGCAAGGATGTTGCTGTTTGCGTCTAACATATAAACTATAGACTTTTCTGGTAGGTTTAACTCTCTTAGGCTTTGACTCCACCAATCCAATGATATAACAGCGACGACCAAAGCTTTGACGTCTCCACTATTACCGATAACGGGATAAGCAAAGTTAGTACTTGGCACCCCAGTCAATCTATCTATTTGATATTGCCCTACGGTAAATACTTTCTCTGATATAGCTTGCTGAATATAAGGCCTATCAGATAAATTCACTTGGGTCATAATAGGTAACGCACTGCACCGCAACTCGCCATCCGCTGCGGGCACAACCAAATTGGTGTACATATCGTTATACTTCATTACACCGCGAAGAAAATCACTACAGCGTTCAGAGGTTGAATTAGTGATTTCTGGAACCTTTGCAATTGCAGCCAAAAAGCTTTTGGTATTGTCTATCACTTTACTTTGGCTAACGGTTAAATTGTTAGCAATACTTATAGAGTGCTCGAAAGCATGGTCAATCGCAGTTTCGCGTTCCGTCAAAGTAATGATCACCAAAACTACCGCACTGGGCAAGGCGAGCCACATCATCAATAACGTGAGACGAACTCGGAGATGTTGAAAAAAAGGATTCATAACGTAACTGTTCAATACTTATTCTGTTCCCTAGAGTTACGTTAAGGTTAGTCTAAAAATTGATCTTTTAAGATCTTTGTTAGTGCCTTTTTAAATAAGCTACTTTGATTGAATGTACGTTAACCATTTAAGTAACATTGCTTTAAACAACTCATAATTGAGCGGTTTAGCAATAAAGTCATTCATACCCGATTTCATCGACATCGCTTTGTCATCTTCCATAACCCCCGCAGTCATTGCAATGATCACGCATTCTGCAAACCGCTCACCTGCCTCACCTTGTCGAATAGCTTTTGTCGCCTCATACCCATCAAGCTCAGGCATTTGGCAATCCATCAGGATCAGCGCTTGTTTTTCTTCACTTACTTCGGGTAAAACTTGCAACACTTCCAAGCCATTGCTCGCTTCAATGACCGTTAACTCAGTCGATATTTTTTGCAATAACTCATTTGATACAATTCGGTTTACTTCATTATCATCAGCAACAATTATGACGATTTGATCAAAATTGGGCGTACTTGTAGACGTTTCTATTAAAGAGTTGGCAGCTTTACCTTCATTTGTTTTAGTTCCTAACTGACGACAATAATCAACTAACTCGGGAACGATTAATGGACGCACTAACACTTCACACTGCAGTTCTTCCGGCAGCACACGCTTTTCATTGATGTTTTGCAATACCAAAAGCTTAGTATTAACCACGTCTTGCAGTCTCAATAGCTCCTTTGTCAACGAATCAGTCAAAACTTCAATATCACAAACTAGGTAGTCGACAACCAATTCTTCAATCTCTGACACATTATTGGGATCTAGAACACTAACTTGTCCATGTTTTGCTAAGCCTTGCTGACATAAAATATGCTCAATGCCATTTTTTAATAACAATGCAAAATTGCATGATTCGTTATCGGTCTGTGATTGCGGTTTTTCTTTTTGTGCTAACACTTTCAATTCGACGGTAAAACAGCTACCTGCACCTAACTTGCTCTCGACGTTAATATCGCCATTCATTAATTCTGCTAAATGGCGACTAATAGTTAATCCCAACCCTGTACCGCCAAACTTACGAGCGGTTGAGCTTTCAGCTTGATTGTAGGGTTTAAATAACTTTTCACATTGTTCTTTGCTAATACCGATGCCAGTGTCTTGCACTTCAATGGTCAGTAATACATGGTCTGTCGATGCTTCAATTGTTTTACTCGATACGACGATTTTTATGGTGCCTCGTTCTGTAAATTTGACGGCGTTACCCAGTAGATTAGTAATAATTTGCTTAATTCGATGCGGATCGGAAACGATATGTTGATGATGCAAATCGGATAAATCGACAATAAAGTCGATCCCCTTATGCTCCATACGCATTTGAAAGGTTGACGCTAGGGCGGATATGGCGTCGACCGTGTTCATCGGCAGCTGCTCAATTTCCAATTTTCCAGCTTCAATTTTAGACATATCCAGTAAATCATTGATTAATACAGCCAAAATTTCGATGCTATTTTTCGCTAACTTGGCAAAGTGCTGCTGTTTGGTGGTCAATTGTTCCGATGAAATTAACTCCACCATTCCAGCAATGCCATTTAACGGCGTTCTAATTTCATGAGCAATATTGGCGACAAATTCACTTTTTGTCTCATTCGCTTGGTCTGCCCGAATTTTTTCAGCACGCAGCTGAGAAGTTCGCTGTTTTACTTTGGCCTCCAAGCTTTCGTTCAGCTCAATCACTTCGTTTTGACTTTGAATTAATGTCGTAATATCTCGGATTACGGCTGCGGCACCTATGATGCCAGATCCATCTGAGCCATGTGACACTGGGTACATGTGGAAAACAAAAATTCTTGTTAAGGAGTCGCGACTATAGCTTGCTTGAATGACTGACGTTTTACCGTCCGTTAATGCATCTTGCAGGGCTTGCTGTAATTCAGGTTTTTTATCAAACTGTACTGTAACAACATCTGTTAATTTGCTCGATAAAGCAGTCGACTCTTTAATACCAAATAAATAACTCGCCGCAGGATTCCAACTATTAATTTGATGATCTTTATCTATACCCACAATCGCATCGGTCGACCCTAAAACAATGGCTTTAAAGCGCGACTGTGTGTCATTCAACTCGGTCAATCGCTCTAAGTGCCGTTGATAAAAGTCCAAAACTATCAACATTAGAATGGCAACAAAAATAGTCACACTTAAAGCTGTTTCACGGCTTTCTTTAGTGAGGAACTGCAAATCATATTCATCAAACGACTTTAAAATATAAATATATCGCTGATCGTTCATACGAGTCGATAACCACACTTTTGTGCCAACGACCCAATTGGTCACCCCTTTAACTTCAAAGGTTTCCAACTGTTCGTTATGGGGCACAAAGTTTAAGCCTACATGATTAGACCAAGTTGCTTGTTCATTACCTAAATCAAGACCGAACTCCAAATTTCGATCTTTGGCCAATAAAAAGTATTCTTGTCCATTTAACACTGTCGTATGAGCAAATCCTTGATTGGCACTATTGCGCAACGTGTCGAACATCGTACTAGCGTCAACATTTATGATGATAAACCCAAACAATTGACCATTTTCTTGATAAATTGGCCGGCTTATTCGATAGGTTGACCACATAGGATATTCCACCGATCCGTATTCACGATTTAATGTAATATCAGATATATACTCTTCATCTCGATTGAGGCGCACCGTGGCTTCAAAATAATCTCTGTGTCGCTTATTCTGCAAGAATTCATCTGACGCGACTTTAGTTTGATTTTCATGACGAAATACACGTAATAACTCTTTCCCATGTTCATCGTTAAGTATCACTCTCGCTTGTTTTATCTCTTGATTATTTTGTAAATATGCCACCAAAATTTTACTCAGACGTTGTCGCCATTGTTCTTGTGTGGTGTTTTCTAACGTATCGAACTTTGCTTCATTATTGGCCCTTGCCAATCCACTAATTGGCGGAGTGGAAAACAAAAACAACAATTTGCTGCGGTTGGTTTCAATGTGACTCTTCACCAATGACTTGCTAATTTCTAGTCCATTAAGGATGGATTGTTTTTGTCGCTTGATTGCAGCGTTTTCGATGTAATAACTGGTCCCCCCATAAGCAATAATTGCACAACATAAAATGATGAAGGTAATAACTAATCGAAGTTTATATTTGTAAAGCCATTCGTTAAAACGCATTGGTCCGTTGCCGTAAATGGTTGGAAAGTTACATACACAGCCAGTAGAAAACCTGAGCCGATTGAAAACAAAGGTAGTTTAATCAGTAACTTTTATCAATTTTTCATGAATTCTAACTATTTAGTTCTATACTCAGAATGAATTGTCCTTGTCACTGTACTGTCGGTGTTTTTGATGGCTCTTTTTATCTTTTGCGCGTGATGGATAACATGAAATTACCTTTTAAAAATTTAGCCTTCATTTTTATTTTATTATTATTGTCCTACTCGATTGCCAAGTTTCAGCAAAATCAAACCGCTACTAAAAATGATGCTGCTGTTATAGAAGCGCTCGATAGATTAACTCAAGATATTGCGCAAGAGGTCAATGACGCCACCAAACAATATCAATATGCTCTAAATGGCCTGCGCGCGTCGATAAAAAGTCACGGTATTGAAAATCTCAGTTACCAAACGCATTTGCGTTATTTTCTGAATCGAGATTACGCAAACGAATTTCCAGGCGCACGAGGATTTGGTGTTATCAAACGAGTTGAAGTTGGTGAGGTCGACGATTTTATTCAATTTATGAGAAAAGACCGTAATGATAACTTCAACATTAAAGAGTTAAACCCAAATAATCAGTCGAAATTCGTTATCAACTATATTGAACCCGAGCAAAACAATGCAGCCGCGGTTGGTTTAGACATTGGCTCTGAAAGAAATCGACGCCAAGCAGCCATCTATTCCGCGTTAATAAATCAAACCACTCTGACCGCGCCCATCACGCTAGTGCAAAAAGACAATGCAACTAATCACGGCTTTTTGCTGTTATTGCC
>JABXID010000133.1 GCA_013373245.1 Gammaproteobacteria bacterium | reverse complement strand
GTGCGCTACCAAGCTGCGCTACAGTCCGACTTGGATGCAAGGCTACCACTGAGATTTATTAATTTCCAGTAAAAAGTAAGTCGATAAATACAAATGAATTCAAGTGTTTAAATATTGATCGAATTTAACTGAACATTAGGCTTTTCATCCCTTCTAATTCCTGAACCTTAGCTGCGACTGACTTATGAAATTGGCATTTCTGAGGTTGTTCAGGTTTTTGGATTCTGAAGGTATTCAATAAGTTCTTGATACTTCAACGGCTTAGAGAAATAGTAACCTTGTATAATAAAGTCACCTTTCTTTTGCAGTAGCTCTAACTGAGGTTTTGTCTCTACACCTTCAATAACTAACTTACAACCTAGGCTTTTTGCGAGGTCGATTGTTAAATTGACAATGGCTTGGGAGGATTTGTTTTTTTCAATTTCATTAATGAAGCTCCTATCTATTTTTAATTCATCAAACGGTAACTCGATTAGTTGTCGAATAGATGAAAAGCCAGTACCAAAGTCATCTATAGCTAAAGAAAAACCAGAAACTTTTAGCCTTGAAATAGCGTAAAGTCCTTCTTTGGACATTTTAACAGCTGATGACTCTGTAATTTCAAGAGTGACTTGTTTGGCGCTTACATTCGAGTGTTTTACTAACAAAACCAATTTTTCGGCAAAATCTATATCTAGACTCATCGCTGAAATGTTAAATGAGCAAGATAAATTTGGAGAACTTTTAAGCAGAGGACTAAGTATTTCCAAGCTTTTTTGAATAAACCTGAGTGTGTATTCGTCTATTAATCCTGCACTTTCAACCAACCGAATAAATATGGCTGGAGTTAAATGGCCGACCACAGGGTGAGCGACTCTTGTGAGACACTCAATTGCTCTCGGTGATATAGATTTTGAACTTACTTGAGGCTGAAATACTGGATAAATATATTCGTGCTTAAACCACTCCGGTAAGCTTTTTTTGTTAAACACTTTCGAGAAGCTTTCGGCAGACTCTGCTGTCATACCAAAAGTCCTGCTTGGCTCAGGTACTGATGTTACTAGGTGCTGAAAGTCAGCGATTTTGATCGGTTTTTGTAATTTTCCTAGCAGGTTGATTCCAAGAGAGTCGACTAAACCAGTCACTGAACTAATAATGTCCTCACTTGCTCCAGACATAACGGCTACGTAGCCGGAAAAGTTTGATTTTTCTAGCGCCATTAAAACATCTAAGCCATCATCATTTGGCATGTAAATATCGACGAGTACTAAATCGGTGGGCTTTAACGAGTTGAAAGGTAAAGACGATGAGTTTGAATAACCGTCATAATCCAAGTTAAAAAGTCGGGCAAACTCTTTCAAAAGGTTGAGGTAGAGTAAATCATCATCAATGGCAATAAGTCTTTGGATTAACATCTATGGCATCCTATTTAATTGATTAGACAACTTCTCTACCGTCGCAATAAGTTCTGATAACTTAAAGGGTTTTTTGATGATGGCGTCGAATGTAAAGTTGCTTTCTACTTTAATGTCGCCGGTCACTAATACGGTCATTACTTGCGGATTTATCTGTGCAGCGACTTCATCGCCCGTCATAGTTTTTAGTCTATAGTCAACAAATAGAATATTCGGTGGTTTTTTAATACAATGAGCAATCGCGGGCTTTTCATCGTTAAAAACCTGTATGTCGTGTGAAGTGCTTTCAAAAAATAATTTGAAAATATCTGTTAAGTCAGGCTCATCGTCTAAATACACTATGTCGACCATAATGTTAGTGCCCCATATGTTTTGGAAACGTTATTTTTATACACGTGTTTGGCATTGAGTTATCAACTTCTATTTGAGCTTCATGGTCGTCAATGATCCCTTTTACGACAGATAACCCCAGTCCCGTGCCTTTGTTTATGTCTTTTGTGGTGTAAAACGGCTCAAACATTTTGATTTGTACACTGTCTGGAATTCCGGAGCCAGAATCTTCTACAACAAATATGACGTTGTTGTTATCTTCAGCTATTTTTAGTTTCACCCAACAGTTTTCTTTTTCATAAATCGCATCGATTGAATTATTAATCAAATTTATAATAACTTGCTCAATTTCAACGTCATTAGCCCAAATAAAAGCGGAGTCAACCATATCGTAACTGAAGGTAATTAAATTACGTTTGATTTTGGGCATTACCAACGAAATAGCCTCGTTAGTCACCTCAACGAGGTCCAACTTATGTTTGGTCGGTTCCGAGTCGGTTCTTGAGAAGCGTTTAAGATTTTTAACGATATAAGATATTCGCTCACAAGATTTTAAGATGGCATCTAACTTGTCGTTTTCTTGCCCATCATTTTGATATTTGAGCAATTCAGTGTAGCCAGAAATGATGCCTAGTGGGTTATTTATTTCATGAGCTATACTTGCTGCTAGTTCACCTAATGCCGCAAACTTTGCGTTTTGGATACTTTTTTGCCGCTCTTGATTGTATCTAAGTTCGGTGATTTTTTTATCGTGGATATCTTGTATTGTGCCTGATAAAGTCACAATTTTTCCATTTTTATAATTGGCTTTGCCGTTAGTGAATATCCACTTTATTTCACCGCTTGGAGTTTGGGCTTTCAACTCTAGCGCATATGGTTCGCCGTGTGATATGGCACGAGCAACCGCTTCATCAATTAATGGTTTATGCTCTTCAACAAATAATTCTAGGCCTTCGGGTAAAATGGGTTTTTGACCAACTCGCTTTTCCACCCCCAGTATCTTAAACGTTTCGTCCGTCCAAGATAATACTCCAGTTTCAACTTCCAACTCCCAACCGCCAACTTTTGCGATAGAACCTGTTTCATTAAGGATTTTGAGTATCTTTGCCGACTCTTGTTGATATTCTATCCGGTCGGTAATGTCGAATCGTATTGCGATGTAAGATTCTATCTTGCCATCTAGGTTCAGTATTGGAGTGATGATGCTTTCAACAATATATAAACTGCCATCTTTACGGCGGTTAGTAATAGGCCCTGTCCACACTTTTCCGCTGGATATGGTTTTCCACATATCAATAAAAAATTGCCTGCTGTGTTCGCCTGAGTTGATAATTCTATGAGTTTTGCCTATTAACTCTCTTCTCGAATAACCGCTGATTTCACAAAATTTGTCATTCACCTCTACGATTTTGCCACTAGCATCTGTTCGTGCATAAATTACATTCTCAGATACAGCGGTGTGCAGTTGAGCAAAATTATTGTCTATGGTGCGTTCATCTGTAATGTCTCTCGCGACTGCATATATTCTTTTAGAGTTTGTATCTGGAATGGATTTCCAGCTGAATATACGGCTATTTCCATTTATATCTTGGTAGCGGTTTTCAAAATTGATTGTTTGAGCGCCGTCGGCCAATTTCCCGATTTCAGCAAGCGTAGCTTCAATGTCGTCGGGGTGCACAAATTCAAGGAACTTCTTAGAAAGTAACTCCTGTTTACTGTATCCGAGTATCTTGGTAAACGTATCGTTTACGTCTACAAAACGTCCTTCAAAATCGGCGACGCAAAGTAACTCGTTGGAGTAATTAAAAAATCGTTCATACATATTAATAATTCTCCTTAGAACAACTCTAAATCAGAGGTCGGTTGACTTTTTTCATGTGAAATTACTGCATGTTGCACCGTTTCCATATTGGACTTTATTCGCTCTAGGCCCGTCATTATGTCGACCAAGTGACTTTCAGCGTGACTTAATTGCTCTGTACTGTTTTCGATTAAAGTATTTAAGAATTGCTCCTGTGGCTCAGTCATTTCAAGCGAGTGGAAACTGCTCGCTATTTCGGTGATCATATTTGACATAACAGCATTGATAACTTTGTTGTGCTCATGAATGCCAGACTTTAAATGTGCAATGTTGTCTGCCAAATCGGAAATCGCTGAATTCATGCCTTTTTGTGAAAATATTTCTAGTATTTTAGATTCTAACCCTTCAACAATAGCGGCCACATAGTCTCTAACTTGTCCAAGGGTATGGTCATCTTGAGGTGGGTTTTTGATGATAAAAGAGACATGATCGTCGTTAATAATTAGACGGTTAGTAAACGGAAAAATTCGACCCTTGTCTTTTAATAAGTCGAAGACATCTCTTTCGATAGGTGACATTTCTTGCTGATCTGAACGAAAGTACTGTAAATCAGGAATTCGAACGCTGAGGGAGCAAATTAAGCCAAATTTGGACATAGTATCAAAAAATACTTCTGACACATCGCTTGTATTATTACAGTGACTTAGATTTTTAAAAAAGCTCATAACATTATTATATTGTGAGGCTTGTTCCATTGTTGTATATATGAGTTGTTGGTTGTCAGAGACGTCCTGAATTAACGCTTGTTCACGTATTTTTCTGCTGACACTTGACCTAACTTTATAACGCAGCTCTTTTAACTCAAATGGCTTTGTTAAGAAGTCGGCCGCTCCAACATCAAATGCTTTTAGCTTCGTACTTAAGTCTGCATCGCCTGAAACAAAAATGATATCAACTTCCGACTGCTGACATTCTTTTGCAAACAAAGCTGAACAAAACTCAATGCCGTTCATTTGCGGCAGGTTTAAATCTAGGATAATGGTTTTAGGTTTATATTTGGCAAACTCCTGCAAGGCTTCTTGAGCGTTATTAAAGCTTATGCAATTAAATTCACTTTTGAGCGCTTCATTATAAAGGTCAAGATACGATTTTTCGTCTTCCACTAAAAAAATGTTCTCTTTACTCACATTTACTTCCTATGCGGTCAATTTTTTTATAGACCTTTAAAATATAGCCGCTTTTTTTATTTATTGAAGAAAGAAAACTTTGGTTGTTTTGTATTTAATCTCTGACGACCGAATGTTTGTTTTAACCAATGGGCTTAGAAATTTTATTAGGTTATTTTTTTCTTTTGTCGTATGTAACAATAATGTTCCTTGCTGTATAATCCCGCGCCATTATTTTTAGATAACTAACGACATGCTAAGCCAATATATTAGTACCCCAGTTAGTCCCAAATTAAGATTTTTTAGATGACAGACTCTCAATTAGCTAATGAAATAGCGTGTCGACGCACCTTTGCCATCATCTCGCACCCAGATGCGGGTAAAACCACTATTACCGAAAAAGTATTGTTGTTTGGTCAGCAGTTGCAAACCGCTGGTACGGTAAAAGGCCGTGGCTCAAATCAGCACGCTAAATCTGACTGGATGGAAATGGAAAAAGACCGTGGTATTTCAATTACTACCTCGGTAATGCAGTTTCCATATAGAGATAGCTTGGTTAACTTGCTCGATACCCCGGGGCACGAAGATTTCTCGGAAGATACGTATCGCACATTAACTGCAGTTGACTCTTGCTTAATGGTTATAGATGCCGCGAAAGGTGTTGAAGACCGGACCCGCAAATTGATGGAAGTGACACGTTTACGTGATACACCTATCATTACGTTTATGAACAAACTCGACCGTGATATTCGTGATCCTATGGAAGTTATGGACGAGGTAGAGTCTGAGTTAAAAATCGCTTGTGCGCCAATTACTTGGCCTATCGGTTGTGGCAAGTTGTTTAAAGGTGTTTACCATATTCATCGCGATGAAGTGATTTTATATGAGTCTGGACAGGGTCATACTATTCAGGAAGTCAAAACGGTAAAAGGTCTTGATAACCCAGAAGTCGATCAAGCAATTGGTGATGACTTGGCGGAGCAATTGCGCGACGAATTGGAACTGGTTTTAGGCGCTTCAAACGAGTTCGACCGAGAATTGTTTTTGGCGGGTGAATTAACCCCTGTATATTTTGGTACCGCACTAGGTAACTTTGGCGTCGACCATATGCTTGACGGCTTAACTGAGTGGGCGCCAACGCCAATGCCTCGTCAAACGGCAGAACGCCAAGTTGTGGCTAATGAATCTGACTTCTCTGGTTTTGTATTTAAAATCCAAGCCAATATGGATCCAAAGCACCGCGACCGTGTGGCCTTTATGCGTATAGTTTCCGGCAAATACGAAAAAGGCATGAAGATGAAACACGTGCGTATCGGTAAAGATGTGCGTATTTCTGACGCCTTAACCTTTGTTGCTGGTGACCGCGCTGCGGTTGAACAAGCCTACCCAGGCGACATTATTGGCTTACATAACCACGGTACTATTCAAATCGGTGATACCTTTACTCAAGGTGAAGATATGAAGTTTGCAGGTATTCCAAACTTTGCGCCTGAATTGTTCCGTCGAATTCGCTTAAAAGACCCATTGAAACAAAAGCAGTTATTGAAAGGTTTGATCCAACTTTCAGAAGAAGGTGCGGTTCAGGTATTTAGACCGTTAGAAAATAACGACTTAATTGTTGGTGCCGTGGGCGTGCTGCAGTTTGATGTTGTGGTACAACGTCTAAAATCAGAATACAACGTAGAAGCGATTTATGAGCCAGTAAACGTTGCCACGGCACGCTGGGTTGTCAGTGATGATGTGAAAAAATTCGAAGAGTTTAAACGCAAATGTGCCAGCAACTTAGCGCTTGATGGCGGCGACAGTTTAACCTACATTGCGCCAACACGTGTGAACTTAAACCTTTCTATGGAACGTTACCCAGAGGTGTCTTTCCTAGAAACTCGTGAACACTAAAAACTGGTTTAAATTTAAATAAATATTGAAAGCCTGACATATAATTCAGCAAAAATGACACAGATACATACTGAGAAATTAAAAAAATGAATGTTTTTCAACTAGTGCAAGACAGATTCAGACAAGCGATAGTAAAAATTGACGGCGTAGAACAAAACGCACCGGCTCCTTTGGCGCGCAGTTCGCGTCCTGAGTTTGGAGAATATCAGTTCAACGGAGCTATGGCGTTAGCGAAAATGTTGAAAAGCAACCCTCGACAAATTGCGACGCAAATTGTTGAGTTAGTTAACTTAGATGACGTTGCAGAAAGCTTAGATATAGCGGGCCCTGGTTTTATTAACGTGAAGTTAAAGCCTGAATGGCTGTCAGAGCAGGTCGCTGCATCTTTGACTAGTGAATCTTTAGGTGTTGAAAAAGAGCAGGCAAAAACGGTTGTTGTTGACTTGTCGTCACCGAACCTAGCTAAGGAAATGCACGTAGGGCATTTACGTTCGACCATTATTGGTGATGCTGTTGCCAACGTGATTGAGTTTTTAGGACACAAAGTTATTCGCCAAAATCACATGGGGGATTGGGGCACGCAGTTTGGGATGTTGATTGCGCATTTACAGGACAAACTGCAAGCTTCGGAAGTCGCAACAACAGCGCTTTCTGATTTGGAAGATTTTTATCGCCAAGCAAAAATTCGTTTTGACGAAGAAGAAGGTTTTGCCGACCGTGCTCGTCAATACGTTGTTAAATTGCAAGGTGGCGATCCTGAATGTGAAACACTGTGGAAGAAGTTTATCGATGTTTCAATTCAACACAGCGAAGAAGTTTACGAAAAGTTAAACGTTAATCTAAAACGCAGCGACATTATGGGGGAAAGTGCATACAACCCTATGTTACCTGGCGTAGTTGCTGATTTAAAAGAACAAGGCATTGTGGTTGAAGACCAAGGTGCACAAGTTGTTTTCCTTGAAGAGTTAGCCAATAAAGATGGTGAGCCAGCAGTTTACATCGTTGAAAAATCGGGTGGTGGTTATTTGTATTCCACCACGGATTTAGCGGCGATGAAATATCGTTCCTTCGATTTAAATGCCGATAGAATTATTATCTTTACCGATGCACGCCAAGCTTTCCACTTCAAACAAGCGGAACTGGTTGGCCGTAAAGGCGGTTTGATCAAAGATGAAACCAGTTATGAACATGGCCCGTTTGGCATGATGTTAGGGCAAGATGGCAAACCATTTAAAACCCGTACCGGTGGCACAATTAAGTTGGTGGATTTGTTGGATGAATCGGTTGAACGTGCAGGTAAACTCTTGGCTGAACGTGACAGTGATTTATCCGCAGAAGAGCAACAAGAAGTGGCGCGTAAAGTAGGTATCGGTGCAATCAAGTATGCGGATTTAAGTAAAAACCGTACAACGGACTACATCTTTAACTGGGACACTATGTTGAGCTTTGAGGGTGATACCGCGCCTTATTTGCAATACGCTTACACGCGTATCAAGAGTATTTTCCGTAAGTCGGGCGTTGATGCAGAATCACTAAATGCTGATCTCAAGATTACTGAAGCTCAAGAAAAAGCGTTAGCTGTTAAATTACTGCAGTTTAACGAAGCGATTTTAACTGTCAGCGTTAATTCTACGCCACACGTGTTGTGTTCATATTTATATGAATTGTCGAGTTCATTCATGAGCTTCTATGAAGCGTGTCCAATGTTAAAAGAAGGCGTAGCAGAAGACGTTAAGTTATCGCGTCTAGCCATTAGCTTATTAACAGCAAAAACGCTGAAAAAAGGTTTGGATCTGTTAGGCATTGAAACGATGGAACGTATGTAACGTATAATTCTGAATTGAACGTTCAGCTTTAGATATAAAAAACCAGCGAAAATATCGCTGGTTTTTTTATGTCTGAACAGTTTGAAATGAATATTACTTATTCTTCATCAACTCAGCGTCTAGCTCCTGCTGCGCTTTAAAGGCCTTAAACTCTTGATACAAAACTCTTTCTTGGTTTGGTGTCACCGGACGTTGACTTTCTTTTAATAGATTATCAAATAATTCTTTGGTTTCTTGTGAACCAAGTGAGGTTAAAACACACAGTTGGTTTTTATTATCGAAATTAGCGTAAGCGGTTTTTATAACACGAGAGCCAACCAGTGACTGATCTGCGAGTTGTTTTGAAACCGATGAGAACGTTGAGCCGACTTGAGTGCCTTCATCAACATTAATCCGTTCTTGATACGTTTTATCTAACGCTTGTACTTTGGTGTTAATTTGTTGTGCTAAGTCAACTCGTGAAAGGGCGGTAGCGTTAGCTCTATCAATCGACATGTGACCAGAAGATGGAACACACGCTGCAGCTGAAATTGCGTCTTCAACCGTTGGATTCATTACCCAATCTGGAATGTCTGAATTTAAATCTTCAGAAGTTGGTGTACTGCTACAAGCTGCTAATACAGCAGTTAAAGTCAAGCTGGTGGTAATTTTCAAAAGGTTCTTCATTATTTAATTCCTTGTGTTAACCGGGTGTCATCAGCCCATTTTTGGCTAGCCGATATTGGGTTAGACGTTACAAATCCGAATAGTTCCTAGATTGTTTAGCAACATATTCATTGTCAAACAATGTTAGCAATACTTTAGGCGCGAATGCTTTTCAATTCAACGAACCGCTAAAAATATTATGTAACTAAATTTTGACGGTTCTAATACATTGAAAAGAAATAGCTTTCTCGGGTACTGTACAACATCGCATCTGATTAATTGTTTCTCTTAAAAGTTAACTGCAAAGTTTACGCCGTATGGTTCAACCATAACTTACATGAACGAATATTTTTTCGACAATCCGGCTTTACCTTCACTCTGAACGTATTGAGCAAATTCTCTGGCAATCATTGATTGTTTGCTTTCCGGGCGCCAGGCCAACGACCAAGAGGAATCAATTTTTAAATCTTGTACGGGCAGCTTAACCAAATCGTATTTACCGCCAAAGGCTATTGTATGAGCGGACAAAATCGAAATACCGAGTCCAGCAATGGTTGAGTGAATAATTGCTTCGTTGCTTTCTATGGTCATTTTGGTTTTTGGTGACAACTCTTTCGATGCAAAAAACTTCTCAATGGCGTAACGAGTGCCAGAGCCTTGCTCTCTTGCTAAAAAGTCGTATTGACAGAATTCTTGCAAGCTAATTGATGATTTCTCCGCTAGCGGATGACCAAGCGGTGCAATAGCCACAAGTTGATTGGATATAAACTCAATAGTTTCGAGCGTTAAAGTGGTTGGTAAATGGCTGAAAACATAGAAATCGTCGTCACCATTTTCTAGCCGCTCAATAATTTGTTGACGATTTCCGACCGTTAACTTGATATCTATGCCTGGAAATTTCTCGCAAAACGGCCCGAGTAAATAAGGAATAAAGTATTTGGCGGTTGTGACTACAGCGAGCTTTAGCGTTCCAGATTTTAAACCGCGCAAACTGGACAGTTCCATATCGAGCTGCTCGCAACTTTGCAGTATCTCTCGAGCAGTCTCCACCATAGCTTGACCCGCTTCGGTAAATTGCAGTTTTCTGCCAATTTGATGATACAGAGGCAGATTTATGGATTCAGCTAGTTTCTTTAATTGCATAGAAATAGTTGGCTGACTTAGATACAAAGCCTCAGAGGCTTCTTTGATACTTTTATGCTCGTAAACCGCCAGTAAAATCTCTAGCTGACGGAATGTCCCAATGTGAGCATGCAATCGACTTTTCATTGTAATTTAATCTTAAGTTAACTATTTATCTAATTTAAAATTAGTTTATATCTATTTTTAATTAATTGAAAACTGAAATAGCATTAACGAAACTAATAAAATGATGAAGAAAGGAGTTACCATGTCCGTTCGAGTTTTAGGATTTACGGTTGCAACGGCGTTATTACTTTTGAGCTTAGGTATGTTCGCCAAACCAGCAGGGTACGACGTATTTGCAATTTACTCAGTTGCAATTGGTTTGATATTCGTTGCTGCAATTGATGGAGTTAAACAGTACCGCCAACAACGCAATATCTCCGCCCCCAAATTTAACCGTCAAGATAAAGTTGGAGCATAATCAATGATTGATGCCGTAGTCGCTTTTTTTATTCTTGGTGCCCTAAGTGTTGCGCTAGGCGCGAAGATTGACTTTCCTAGTGGGTTATACAAAACCCTCAGTATGTTTTTAATGATCGCCATTGGTCTAAAAGGCGGGTTGGCACTGCAAGCGCATGTAAGTAGTAGTTTGTTAATTATGTCAATCTGCGTCATCGGCTTTGGTTTAGCCTTGCCTTTTATCGCTTACCCAGTTTTAAGGCTGGTTGGCGGATTTGATAAAATTAATGCTGGAGCAATTGCCGCACATTACGGCTCAGTCAGTGTTGCTACTTACGCGGTAGCGGTTGCTTTGTTGGAGGCGAGTAATATTTCTTATGAAGCGTATTTTCCGTTGTTTGTTGTGTTGCTAGAAATGCCTGCCATTTTGGTTGGATTAGTGTTAGCAAGAGGCAGCCTCAAAAGTGTTGATAGTAAGTTCATCAAAAAAGAGCTGATTGCTAATCAAAGTATTATTTTGATGCTTGGCAGTTTAATTATAGGCTTCATAGGAGGAACGTCTGTCGGCAAACTGATGCCGTTTTTCGCTGAATTGTTTTCTGGGATACTGGCTTTATTCCTGTTTAAGATGGGGATTGTGGCGGCCAATCAGTTTCAGGAAATAAAAAGAAACGGACTTTTTTTAATTGCTTTTGGAATATTTATGCCGTGCGTTGGCGGTGTTCTAGGTTTCTATCTAGGATATCTATTGGAATTAAGCAGTGGAGGTGTTGCATTAATGGCGACACTCGGTGCGAGTGCTTCTTATATTGCGGTTCCTGCTGCCATGAAGGTAAGTTTACCTGAAGCAAACTCTGGCGTATCTATTAGCGCATCGTTGGGAATTACGTTTCCGTTTAATGTAATGATTGGCGTCCCTATGTTTATTGCATTGAGCCAATATTACATTTAAACCGAGTTTATTTCTTTGCAATAGGTTCGACTAACAAATCACGACTAGAAAGCGCTTTGTTCACCAATAGTTACACTTGACGGAGAACAAATGTCGCTTTCTTGATAAATAAACCGACAATCACTTGATTGTATTGATATAGCCAGTATAATTCACCGCAGATTTTGGACGAGACTAATTACTCGATTCAAAAATTCGAATATTGCGGGATGGAGCAGTCTGGTAGCTCGTCGGGCTCATAACCCGAAGGTCGTTGGTTCAAATCCGGCTCCCGC
>JABXID010000201.1 GCA_013373245.1 Gammaproteobacteria bacterium | reverse complement strand
TTTTACTTGAGCTAACCTTTGCAGATGGCACGAAGGAAAACCAATACATTCCAGCTGAAATTTGGCGTCGTACACCAAAAGCGGTTAAACGCTTGGTTGTTACAGACAAAGAAAAAGAGCTAGTTAGTGTACAGATTGACCCGCAATGGGAAACGGCTGACGTAGACATTGAAAACAATATGTACCCGCGTCGTATCATTCCTTCGCGTGTTGAAGCATACAAATACAAACGCACTGTTGGTAAAACAAGTGTTTACCGTGACATTATGCAAGACATAAAAACGGAACTTAAAAAAGACGATGACAAAGAAGAAGACAAAGACTAATAATCTTTTCGCGCTTTAATTGTTTAGTCTAAAATAAAATGCCTGACCTTGTCGGGCATTTTTATTTAACGTTTCACATCAATACTCCGAGACCTATGAAAACGCTAATCCAATCATTATTACTAATTGTTGTGGCTCTTATCAGCACCGACAGCCTCGCTCACAAAATGAAAGCTGCCTTCAGCATTATTTTATTTAACGAAAGAACCAATAACTTAGAAGCAGTGCACCGCTTTTATTTGCATGACGCAGAAGAAGCGGTTTGGGAAATGTTTGACAGCAACGCCGATATTATTGGCAGTGAAGAAACACAACAAAAATTTGCCGATTACGTGATTAAAAACTTTGAATTGAAGGATCAAGCAGGCAATCCCATTTCGCTCGATACCGTTGGTTATCAAAACGACGGCGGTTATTTTTGGGTATACCAAGAAACACCACAACCTAAAGGCCTCACTAAACTGCATATCAAACAGCAAGCGCTTCAGGATATTTGGTCACAACAATTTAACGTCGTTAATGTAGAAGGATTAGATAAAGTATATTCTTTGAATTTTACCAGTCGTGATGAATGGCAGTCGATTACTTTACCCGAAGATAGGCACTAATACTCAATTGAGGTTAATATAAGAACGAAAACTACGCCGCTATCAATGAAGTGATATTCTTCAAACTGCGGCGATTTAATAAATGAGCGGAGATAACAAACGCACTGCCAATAATCGTAACCGGCGTCTCAATAACCCCACCTAACACAACAGCAATAACGAGTAATACAACACCTAAAATAGCTAAAACTGTTGGTTTTAAATTGCCATGATCGTTGTAAGCCTTTGGTAAACTAAAGGCCAGTAATAAAACGATCGGAGTTAACAAGGCAATATGCAACCAATCATGGTGCATAGTTTCTTCAACATGATGTAAACCAAAGCTCGCACCTGCGGCTACGAGGACTATAGGTAAAAAACAATGAATCATGCATAGCACCGAAAGGCTTGCACCTACTACATCACGCATTTGATTTAACATCCAAAATTAAAAAGGGACGATATAATATAACATTACATTTTCTACAGCCAGTATAAATTTCAACCTTTTGCCTTTGAATACTTATCCGATATCAAATTTTTCAAACAATTATTAAAAATGAGATTGATTCTCAATTAGGATTCCATTACATTACCCCGCAGAAATGATAATAATTCCCATTTGTAACTCGTTGGCACGATTTTTAGTTAATTCAAACCAAGAGTTCAAATTGATGTTGAAGACATTGCTTAAGACACGACTTCACTTCTGGAGATTAAGCAGTGTCAGAGTTTATTAAATAATTAGAATTACGCTTGGAGAATACAAAGTGAAATTGAAGCTAACAGCGGTTGCAACAGCGATTTTATGCAGCCATGCAGTTGTTGCAGAAAGTAAGAATGAGATGGAAACCATTGAAGTAACCGGTACCTATTTATCTGTAAATAAGTCAAACTCAATAAAGTCTCCTACTCCAATTATTGATGTTCCTCAAAGCTTATCAATTATCACTGCTGAAGAATTAACTCAGCGCGGCATGACAAGCGTTAGTGACGTCATAGACTATACACCTGGTGTAAATACTTCACAGGGTGAAGGACACCGAGACGCTATCGTTTTTCGTGGTGTGCGTTCAACAGCTGACTTTTTTATCGATGGTAATCGTGATGATGTTCAGTACTACCGTTCTTTCTATAACGTAGAGCAAGTCGAAATTTTGAGAGGCCCAAATGCATTGTTATTTGGCCGTGGTGGCACAGGCGGTATCTTGAACCGAGTTTCTAAAAAAGCAGACCTAAGCAGTGACTTCACCACATATAAAGCAGCATTAAATACATTTGGTGGCTATAACACAGAAATTGATCTGAACTATGTTCCAAGCGACACCTCTGCAGTTCGCATAAATGCTATGTATGAGCACCTAGATGGTCACAGAGATTTTTACGATGGTGACCGTTATGGCTTTAACCCAACAGCCCGTTTTGAACTCATGTCAGATACCATTCTTGATGTCTCATACGAATACATCAATCACGAGCGTTTCATCGACCGAGGTGTGCCAACGGGAACAGACGGAAAGCCTGTTGAAGCCTTTAAAGACATTGTATTTGGTGATCCTGAAAACAACTACAATGATTTGGATGCTCATGTATTCAGAGCAAACCTAGAACATAGTTTCAGCGATAACCTAAAAGGTAACTTCAATGCATTTTACGGTGATTACGACAAAGTTTACTCCAACTTTTATGCAAGTGGTTATGACCAAGCATCGACGCCAGCTCAAGTGACACTTGATGGTTACATCGACACGACTTTGCGTCAAAACCTTATTCTTTCGAGTAACTTAGTCAGTGAATTTGATTTTGGCGGTTTAGGGCACGTTGTTATTTTCGGAGCTGAATACATAGACACGGCCTCTGATCAAAACCGTTTCAACCCTGTTTTCAGTTCAACAGGCAATGATAAAGAAGCCTTTACTATTGAACGTCCACTTAACTTCAATGGCTTTAGTGGTGTGAACGCTGACGGTGACTCAATCACAACTGAATTCTCAGCCTTAAATGACGATACGCGCGTAGAACTTCAAGTAACTTCTTTATATGTTCAAGACGAAATCGAAATTACAGATCAGCTTGACGTTATCGTTGGCGCACGTTTCGATAGTTTCGACATTGAGGTTTTTAATGCCAAAGCACTTGAAACTAGAACTCGCAAGGACGAAGAGATTTCTCCTCGCGCAGGTATCGTATACAAGCCACAAGAAAATATCTCTGTTTACGCAAGCTACAGCGAATCTTTCTTACCGCGCAGTGGTGAGCAATACGCTAACATTAACGGCGATTCAAACCGTTTAGATCCAGATGTATTTGAAAACCAAGAGATTGGTGTCAAATGGGATTTCACCACTGATTTAAGTTTCACAGCTGCTATTTTCGACAACAAAAAGTCGTCTCCAGAATATGATGACAATGACGCTGAAAGATTAGTTGTGGTGAGTTCAGAGTTCTCAGGCTTTGAGTTGCAATTGTCTGGTCAAGTAACTGAAGAATGGTTTGTTTCTGCAAACTACAGCAGCTTGGACGGCGACTACGAAGAAACTGGCAACAAACCGCGTGAATTGCCAGAAAATACCTTCTCAGTTTGGAATGCATACCAAGTAAACGATAAGTTTGGTCTTGGACTAGGTTTAACTTATCAAGATGAGAGCTTTATTGACAATGGCAATACTCGAGTACTACCAAGCTACACGAGAGTTGATGCATCTGCTTACTATAACTTATCTGAAGACTTACGCATTCAACTGAATCTGGAAAACTTAACGGATGAGTTATATTTCCCGAACGCTCACTCAAGCCACCAAGTAACTGTCGGTGCGCCTGTAAACGCAGCAATAACGGTAATCGGTAAACTTTAATTTGTAAGGTATCTTTCCCTACAAGACACGTTTGATAGAAAAATGCCATTCACTATGTGAATGGCATTTTTATTTATTAAACGTTCGGCTCATCATCAATAAACACATCTTCGATTCTGCACTTAAATAATCTCGCTACCTTAAAGGCTAGAGGTAAGCTGGGATCAAACTTTCCTTTTTCAATTGAGTTCATGGTCTGCCTTGATACACCCAGCGCATTTGCCAGAGCAGCTTGTGTCATGTCCTTCTCCGCCCGCAAGACCTTCAACTTGTTTTTCACAGGTACTTCCTTCTAGATAACAAGGTGCCAACGATGTAACTGATCCCCATGACAAATAAAAGCGCTGACGGGTTTGGCTGAAATGAAATAAGCTTAATGGCATCCAGCACTCCATAAGCCGCGCCAGCAATCATTGTTATGCCAAGACTGAATGTCGCAGCCTCCAACATAATTCGTTGTTGTAGCTCATCTAAACCGTCTAAGTGTTGCTTGTTAACCCAAATCATTTTAACGCCAATCACCAAATTTGCGACTAAGGCCAACAACGTCAAGCTGGTGTGATAATCCCAAATGTACATAGGTCCAAACGTTAAAGTTGCTAAAGACAGTAACCAGAGGCCTGTCCATTTTGCTAAACGTTTAGTTGAAACCTTCGAGCGTTCCGTTAATTCATTGCAGTGTTCTGATACATTCATCTGTATAACTCCTTTGTCATAAAGTAAAACAAACTTTACTTTTATAAAACAATAGATGAGACTCAATGCGATGTCAAATAAACTTTACTTTTATTTCTTAGCATGTGCTTACTAGCAATGTAACTGACTAAATTAAAACAAAAAAACCAGCTTTCGCTGGTTTTTATAAATGGATGTATTTATCCTCGAAGCACTTGTATGTAAAGCGTAGAGGATTTAATTAAACTGATTTCAAAGACTAGTTAACTGGTTAAATCGTCAAAGAACTTTTTAACGCCATCAAAGAAACCTTGTTCTTTTGGACGATACTTTGAAGGTTTGCCTGACATGCTTTCTTCAAATTGACGTAATAGCTCTTTTTGTTTTTCGTTGAGATTAACCGGTGTTTCGATGATAACTTTACACAGCAAATCACCAATTGCACCACTTCTCACTGACTTAACGCCTTTTCCGCGTAAACGGAACATTTTACCGGTTTGCGTTTCTGAAGGAATTTTCAGTTTTGCACGACCATCTAATGTCGGCACTTGAATTTCTCCACCAAGCGCTGCAGTTGAAAAGCCAATTGGAACTTCACAATATAAGTTATTGCCGTCACGCACGAATATTGGGTGATCTTGCACATGAACTTGTACAAATAAATCCCCCGTTGGTGCGCCATTTAATCCTGCTTCACCTTCGCCAGATAAGCGAATACGATCGCCTGTATCTACGCCCGCAGGGATCTTAACTGACAACGTCTTAGTTTTCTCAACACGACCTTGACCGTGACAAGAGTTACATGGATCGGAAATGATCTGACCTTGTCCTTTACACGTTGGACAAGTTTGTTGAACAGCAAAAAAACCTTGGCGCATTTGCACCTGACCGCTGCCGTGACACGTAGTACACGTTTTAGGTTTTGAACCTGATTTTGCACCAGAACCATCACAAGGTGAACACGTCACCCAAGTTGGTACTTTTATCTCTAGCTCTTTACCACGAACCGCATCTTCTAGCGACATTTCTAAATTGTAGCGTAAATCTGCGCCTCGCTGTTGACGTTGACCGCCACCACCACGACGACCGCCACCAAAAATATCACCGAATACGTCAC
>JABXID010000027.1 GCA_013373245.1 Gammaproteobacteria bacterium | reverse complement strand
TGTTCACTCTGATCAGGGTGAACCATAAATACGATTTCGTAATGACGCATCGTGTAAATTCCTTATGGATTTAGTAGCCTTAAAATCAAGCTCAGCCACACTTGTATAAAGGCAAGGAACAAAAAAGTTTCGGCTGATTTGGGCGCGTAATTATACGGACAATTGGAGAATAAACAAGCAAATATACATTTTAATACTAAATCAATTTGATATCGCTTTTGTTGGTTAGCAATTAAAAGCTTCCGCCATTAAATTAACAGAGTAATACCAACTTAATTTTAATAACCTGCTGAATTTTTAAGGACGCAGCTCTGACAACAACCTGCTGAAAAAGTTCAAAAAAACAATAGTTAAAATCGCTCTAATGCCTGTTATTTTTGAATATTGTTTTACTTCACTCTTTGGTTAATTTACCCCACACTGAAATTGAACAGATATTAATTCGCAAAGTTATTTGTCTTATTTTAAACCGTTAAATACCTGTGCGAATTGATATAACTAGGAGTTACTTATGAAGTGCTTTATACGTTCAAATAATGTGAAGTTATCGAAAAAAGTGCGTTCAGCCATGGTTGAGCAAATCAGTAAAACGTTCGATCGGCTGCAAGATAAAATTCAATATGTGGTTGTCAGTTTTCAAGATGTTAATGGCAACAAAGGCGGCATCGACAAACAATGCAGCATAAAAGTAGTGGGTTATGATCCTGTCGATGTACAGGTGCATAATACTAAAGAAAATATTCACTCAGCCTTGTACGAAGGCCTATCCAAAGCACAGTTCACTTTCACGTCTAAAGCGAAAAAGCTAGCGAGTAAACTCAGAAAACGTCAATCAGTGGCTAAGTATCAAAATGTGCCGCTTACGCCTGAACCTCAAATGTAACGTCCGCTAAAACAAAAACGCCAGATCAATATCTGGCGTTTTTAATTCATTGCTTATTATTCTATTAGCTAATTAACGTCGCTGCCTTACTGCCTCATACAAGATCACACCAGTTGCAACCGATACGTTCAAGCTCGATACCGAGCCGGCCATTGGAATTTTGACTAACTGGTCACAGCTTTCGCGAGTCAAGCGGCGCATGCCTGTTCCTTCAGCACCCATAACAATCGCCAGTGGACCATTAAATTTCATTTCGAAAACGTCTTCGGTGGCTTCGCCTGCTGTGCCAATCACCCAAACTTGGTGGTCTTGCAGTGTTTTTAAGGTACGAGCAAGATTAGTACATACAATTAACGGTACGACCTCTGCCGCGCCGCACGCTACTTTTCGAGCCGTGGCATTAAGTTTTGCTGAACGGTCTTTGGGTACAATGACCGCATCGACACCAGCTGCATCTGCCGTACGGATCACCGCACCTAAATTGTGTGGATCAGTCACTCCGTCCAGTACTAATAAAAACGGTGCTTCCCCCTGTTGTTCTTTTAACTTTAATAAGTCAATTAAGTCCGATTCGTCTTTTTGTTTGGCGGCTTTAACACGCGCCATGATGCCTTGATGTTGCTCACCTTTCGACTTGTCGTCTAACGCTTTGCGCGACATAAACTGCACCGAAATGCCAAGCGCTTGCGCTTCGTTAATTAAAGGTGAAACACGTTCATCTTGTCTGCCTTTTAAGGCAAAAATTTCGATTAAACGTTCTGGTTCACGTTCAATAATGGCTGAAATGGAATGAATTCCGTAAGCTAATTCAACACTCATCTTTTTCTCTTTCAATTCTACTGACACCCATACGGGCATATGCTTTGTTCGTTACTATTTTCTTTTTGCGGCGCGTTTTTTCTTGCTGACTTTGCCAGCGCCTTTTTTAGCAGCAATGCGTTTTGCTGCTCTTGATTTCGGCTTTGCTTTGCCGCGACGCGCCGATTGCCCATCTTTATTAGAGCCATTCTTTCGACGCGAACTTTGCTCACTGTCTTCGGAACGTTCTGATTTTTCGCCGCCTGGAACTTTGCCTTTACGTAACTGTTCACGCACTGAGGTTGCTCGATTACTCGAACCTGAGCGTCGAGACGAAGTATCTCTTCCTTTTCCTTTGCTAGAGCTACGATCATTTCTGCGACTTGCACCACCTTTTGGCAGAGAGGCCAATTCAAAGTCGATTTGTCTATCGTCCATATCCACTGACTTAACACGAACCTCAACCTCGTCACCCAAGCGATAAACTCTTCTTGTACGTTCACCAATAAGAGTGTGACGTTCATTATCATAGTGGAAGTAGTCGTTTCCTAGGGCTGTAATGTGCACCAATCCTTCAATATGCAAATCAATCAAGCGCACAAACATACCAAACGACGTTACCGACGACACAACACCTGCGTATTCATTGTCGATATGGTCTTGCATGAATTCGCATTTAAGTGCCGCTTCCACGTCACGGGTTGCATCATCAGCGCGACGTTCCGTGGTAGAACATTGCTCACCTAGATAATCCAGTTCTTCATCATCATACACATGATGGCCAGAGGTTTTTTGCCCTTGTTTGTGCAATATGCCTTTAATAGCACGATGCACAATTAAGTCAGGGTATCGACGAATTGGCGAAGTAAAATGAGCATAGCCCTCTAATGCTAAACCAAAGTGGCCGATATTATCCGCTTGATAGACCGCCTGACGCATAGAGCGGATCATCATGGTTTGAATAAGCTCGGCATCCGGACGTTGTAAGTACTTATTAACTTGTTCACTTAACTCTTTCGGCGATGGTTCATCACTGAATGTTAACTCGCCACCAAGTTCTGATAAAAATGAACGGAAACTAGATAACTTGCTCGGATCGGGTTTGTCATGCACTCGGAACAGTGCTCCCGCATCGTGTTTTTCCAACATTTTCGCTGTAGCTACGTTTGCCAAGATCATACATTCTTCAATGATCTTATGGGCGTCATTGCGAACCACGGTTTCTACCGAATCAATTTTACGTTGCGCGTTAAATACAAACTTAGGTTCGACGGTTTCAAACTCAAATGCACCGCGCTCTGCTCTTACGGCTTTTAACTGCTTGTACAAGTCGAATAAATTCATTATGTGCGGGAAGATATGCTGATACCGGTCTATTTGCTCCGAATCACCATCCAACATCGCAGCCACTTTGGTGTATGTCAGGCGAGCATGAGAATGCATTACCGCTTCATAAAACTTAAACCCTTCAAGTTTACCCGCTGCGCTGATATCCATTTCGGAAACTAAACACAAACGATCAACTTGTGGATTTAACGAACACAGCCCGTTAGACAGTTGTTCCGGCAACATAGGCACCACTTGATCAGGGAAGTAAACAGAGTTACCTCGTTCTATTGCTTCTTTGTCCAGCGCTGAGTTGTATTTTACATAGTGGGAAACATCGGCAATGGCTACGTATAATGTCCAGCCGCCGCCTTTTTTAGGCGCACAATACACTGCATCATCAAAGTCTCTAGAGCTTTCTCCATCAATCGTCACCAATGGCATATCACGCAAATCGAATCGGTCTAACTTGTCTTGCTCTTGCACTTCACTTGGTAATTTATTGGCAAAACGTTTGACCGCCGCAGGCCATTCATGCGGAATCTCATAATTGCGTAGCGCAACTTCGATTTCCATGCCCGGTGCCATGTGTTCGCCTAGTACTTCACTTACATGACCTGTGCCGTTGGAGCGTTTACTGGGACGAGAATCAATATCCACCACTACCATTTGACCATGGCGCGCGCCGTTTTCTTGCCCTTGTGGAATGACTATTTCTTGTTTAATGCGACCGTCGTCTGGAATAACAACTTGCACACCCATTTCGACAAAATATCGACCTATAATTGGTGCCTTACGCGGCTCAACTATACGAATAATACGAGCTTCAGTTTTGCCTTTGAATTCACCCGAAGCTTGTGCGACCACAGTATCACCATGGATCAAGCTACGCATTTGGCTGTGACTGACATACCAATCATTTTT
>JABXID010000135.1 GCA_013373245.1 Gammaproteobacteria bacterium | reverse complement strand
TAAGACCGCACTTAAGTTTAGGAATGAAAACACCTAACCAAGTGCATAACGAAAAAGGCCAATGATAAAATCACTGGCCTTTAAAAAAAACCGTCAACTTATTTTAGGACGGGACACTGTTTTATTAAAGAATTTCTAATAGTTCAACGTCAAATACTAGCGTTTGGAATGGACCAATCGCACCACCAGCACCTTGCTCGCCGTAAGCTAGTTCATAAGGAACAGCTAAACGCCACTTCGAACCAACAGGCATCATTTGTAATGCTTCTGTCCAACCTCTGATAACACCGCCAACCGGGAATTCAGCCGGTTGACCACGGTCATAAGAGCTGTCAAATACTGTACCATCAATTAATGTACCGTGATAATGGGTACGAACTGTGCTATCAGCCGTTGGTTTTTCACCGTTACCTTCAACCAATACTTCGTATTGTAAACCTGACTCAGTTACTGTCACGCCATCTTTTTTAGCGTTCTCTTCTAAGAACTTAGTGCCTTCTGCAGAAGCTTCTTTTGCCTTTTCTTGCGCAGCTGCTTGCATACGCTCATTGATCACGCCAAATGCATTACGTAAATCTTCAACTTCAACAGCCATCTCTGCACCATTTAATGCATCCATAACACCTTGCGCAACTGCGCTCGCATCTAAACCTTCAAACGGGTTTCCTGCAACTTGATCACCAATTTGACGACCAATACCATAACTTGCTTGTTGTTCTACGCTTGTGTATTGCGACATAACTAAAACTTACCTTGCTTTGCTTTAAAAGCTCGCGATGGTATCACAACAAAAGGCATCATTCTTCCCCTTCCAGTAAGCGATACAATATTTTTCTCACATTTTCCGGCTCAAACGGCTTATCACACATTGCATTCACCCCCGATTGCTCAATATTGGCAAGGTGTGCCTCATTTGCTTCAGAGCTGACCATCAACACAGGGATATGGGATTGCTCGCTTTGCGTTCGGATATACTCCGTCAGTTCTTTACCGTTTACTTCCGGCATGTTGTAGTCGGTCACCACTAAGTCATAATTATTGTTTTTTAACAAATCTATAGCTTCTGAGCCATCTGAAGCCTCAGTTATACGTTGAATACCTAGACTGCTTAGCACTCGCATCACAAATTTTCTAGCCAACTTGCTGTCATCAACTACCAAAACTCGAATGTCATGTACGTCAAAATATTCCAGTTCAAGTTCATTTGGTGTCAATAAATCCAATGTCGCATTGATGGCCGTTGCTAAATCTGTCGGATTAAACGGTTTAGGTAAAATAGCAACAACCCCCGACTGACGAAACTCCTCGAGTTGCGGCTTTCGGTGCTCACTTGAAACCAACATGAAAGGAACATCTTCAGTGTTTGGATTATTTTTTAGCTGCCCAACTAAATCTAAAGCCGTACCGTCTGAAAAATGCATAGCACTCGCAACTAAATCCGGCACGCTTAACTTTACGCAAGCAATTGCTTGCTCAACACTGTCAGCAAACTCAATGTTTGTTATTTCTTCTTTTTGTAAATGTTGCGCAATTATTTTTTGTTGAGTTTTTGATGGTTCAACCAATAAAATGGATAAATCCGCAGGTGTTAATTCTGACATACTTTTTACCTTTACCCCCCGGCAAACTTGCACCGGTAGCCTAGTGATTCTAAAACAGCTTTGACCCGTTCTCGGTCATCCCCTTGGATTTCAATAACATCGTCTTTCACCGCGCCACCTGTTCCACACTTTTTCTTAATGGTTTGCGCCGTCCTTTTAAACTCATCGGCAGGCTGTTCAAGACCCTCAATAATTATAACCCCTTTGCCTTTTCGCCCTTTGGTTTGTCTGGAGATCCTCAACATGCCATCTTTAAATGACTCCCCCAGTACCTCTGGTTGTTTTGGGCTGTCATCGATCTTGCCCTCTTCCGTCGAATATACGAGTTTACTAAGTTGATTCTGCCAATCTGACACAAGACTCACCGCTATAAATTAAATAAGTCGCGAGAATTTATCACATGCGACATTAAAACTTTAATGAAAAATTACTAATAATGCTGATTTTAAACTGGATTTTTCAACATTCGCAGATTACGCTAATTCTAGTAGCAATATCGAAGGAAATCCTAAACCTTCATAATAAGGAGTAGCTTAAATGAGTTTATCAACGTCTTTCTCAGGTGACGGACAAACTTTTACTATCGAAATCAGTGGCAAATTTGACTTTAATTTTGTACAAGAATTCAGAACGGCCTACTCAACTATCGAAGGCAGTATCGATACCGTTGTTGTTGACTTACGTGAAACTGAATACATGGACAGCTCAGCGCTGGGGATGTTGTTAAATATGCAAAAGTCGTTATCAGGACGCGTAAATAACATCAAGATATCTAACTGCCGACCTCAGATTAAAAAGATTTTACAAATATCAAGATTCGACAAAAAATTTGATATCGACTAAATTCAAAACAACTCAAGCACTTCCGAGGAATTCTTTTGAAAGTACTCGTTGTTGATGATCAAAAACTCAACCGTAGCCTGTTGCAACACATGTTGTTGCAAGATGGCTACGAAGTTGTTTTAGCGGAAGATGGCTATCATGCGCTTGAACAATACGAAAAAGAATCTCCGGATATAGTCCTGCTAGACGTTGTTATGCCTAATTTGGATGGGTATGAAACAGCGCCTAGATTAAAAGCCCTAGCAGGGGAAGTTTACCTACCAATAATTTTTATCACCGCCTTGGGCGATCAAGACAGTCTAAAACGTTGTTTAGATGTTGGCGGCGATGACTTTCTTAACAAACCCTTTGATCGCGTTATTCTACAGGCAAAAATTCAAGCTCATGGTCGTATTCGAGATTTAAGTATCAAAACCTATGAGCAAAAAATTGAACTCGACTACCACAGGCTACAAACAGAACGAGAGCATAAAATTGTTGAACACATTTTTAATAGAGCACTCGAGGGTAATTACAAAGTACCGCACTTATTAGAGTTCAGTTTATCGCCAGCCGCTATGTTCAATGGCGACATCATGTTGGTAGAAATTGGTCCAACTGGCAATCTATACATTATGATGGGTGACTTCACCGGTCACGGCTTGTCTTCTGCAGTCGGAACGCTTCCAGTGTCCAGAACCTTTTATTCAATGGCCCAAAAAGGCATGTCTGTTGGAGACATTGCTATGGAAATAAACCGGATTCTGCTGACCTTATTGCCTGACGATATGTTCTGCGCTGCAGCCATAGTAGAGCTAAATTCTGCGGGTAAAAGTTTGTCAATATGGGCAGGCGGCACACCAGATATGTACTTACTGCAAAATGGTACTGGCATTTCGCAAACAATAGCATCACAACATATGGCTCTTGGTATATTAGAAAACGACGAGTTTGACCGTGTATATGATAATTACGTTGTTAGCAATGACAACAAACTCGTCTTATTTACCGACGGTGTGGTAGAAGCGTTTAATTCAAAAGGCGAAATGTTCGGCTATGAAAGACTGCTAGCGCTTGTAGATTCACCCGACCTGATTGATCTTGAACAAATCATAAAACCACTTGATGAGTTTCGCGGTGATGCAGAAAGAGACGATGACATATCATTATTGGTGTTGACATGCGACGCCGTCAATTCAACGCAAGAAGAACACCAAGTTCAATACTCTCAGTTACCTCACTCATATTCATTAGCCATAGATTCCGACATGATGAAAACGACGGATCCTGTGGTTGAAGTAGTTGACATGATTACACAGTTGCAAGGTGCTGATGAACATCGCTCAACCCTCTTTTTGCTTTTATCCGAAGCTTACAACAATGCACTGGACCACGGCATTTTGAAATTAGATTCTAAAATTAAAGACTCCGACGATGGTTTCATCGAGTATTACATGCAACGCGATGAACGCCTTTCCGCGTTATCGGAAGGCCAAATAGATATTGAAGTCACCTATAATCCTGACGACACCTCGTTCACCTTTACGGTTCGAGACTCTGGTGATGGCTTTAACCATGAAGGTGCGCAAATACCTCACTTAAAGCAAGAGCTTGAACACGGCAGAGGAAATATACTGCTGCAAGAGCTCGCCAACAACGTTAAGTTTAATGATTTAGGTAACGAAATTACAATTAACTACCAGCTAAACTAAAAACCCGCAATATAATCGCCAATAATCACTAATTTGTTATTTACAAACGCACAAAATCAAAATAGCATTACGGAGCTTTAGACGTCCAAACGGCTATTTTATTGATGCAAAACTCAAAACAATATTTAAAAGTACTGAAAACATGGTGTGAAACACACAAGCCAGAAGTTAAATACAGTTACCCAGTTCCCCTTCTTGGTGAGGGTGGTACCTGTTCGTTATTTGGTGAATTAAGCGAACATCCGTTTGATTTAACGACTGTGTTAACGTCGCCTCAATTAAGCCTCGTAGCTCAATGCCAAAGTATCGTCGATTGGGTTCAACAACAGAGTAACGTTGATTGGTTTGGCATATACATAACTCTGCATAACAACCAAGATGCCGCGTTAACTAAACTTGCATACTTTGGAGAGCCTAGCCGAGCGCAGTTCCCTCTTTCAAAAGAATTTGCTGCTATTAGTAATAATACAGCTGTTGGCCTTACCGGCGAAAAACGAGTAATAAATAATGTGCAGGAGTTCGTCAAACAAGGTGGCGAGTATTATACGTGCGACCCTAAAGTAAAAAGTGAATTGTGTTATCCAATCGTTTCAAATAAAAATAACAACTCAGAGCAGCAAGATGCCAAGATACTTGGTATCATCGACGCTGAGAGTTTTTCAACTGATTGTTTTGACCAAGACCAACAAGCACTGTTTAGTGCCGTGTGTGAGTATTTGTCAGAAAGAATAAATAAATCCGAAAACATATAGAGAAGGCTTCATGTTTAACAAATTACAACCTGTGCCAACGGATCCTATTTTAGGGTTAGTTGCCGAATATAAAGCAGACACCAATCCAAATAAAGTCGACCTTAGTGTTGGTGTGTATAAGAATGAACAAGGTCAAACACCGGTATTAAAAGCGGTAAAAAAAGCAGAAGAGTTCATTCTAAAACATGAAGACTCAAAAGCTTACTTGGGCATGGCTGGTGATGTTGCCTATAACGAATTAATGACCAAGTTAATCTTTGGTGATCATAAAGTCATTGCAGACAACCGGGTTAAAACAGCACAAACACCAGGTGGTACTGGATCACTTCGCGTTGCTGCGGAATTTATTGCTCGTTGTAATGCTGAAGCTACTATTTGGGTAACTAACCCGACTTGGGCGAATCACTTAAGCATTTTCAATGCGGCTGGCTTGAAAACAGCTGAGTTCCCATATTTTGATTTCGAAACCATGGGATTAAAATTTGAAGAAACTAAAGCAGCTTTAAGCAAAGTTCCGGCTGGCGACGTTGTTTTATTCCATGCATGTTGTCATAACCCAAGCGGTATGGACTTGAACATTGAACAATGGCAAGCAGTCGCTGATATCGCCAAACAACAAGGCTTTACCGTATTAATTGATGCCGCATATTTAGGTTTTGGCGAAGGTATTGAACAAGACGCTGCAGGCATTCGTTTATTAGCAGACCAACTGGATGAGTTATTAATTTGCTCTTCATGTTCGAAAAACTTCGGGTTATACAGAGACCGTGTTGGCGCGTTTAGCGTTATTGCGGAATCGGCAGAGCGCACAGACGTATCTTATTCAGTTGCACTGAATGTGATCCGAGCAATTTACTCAATGCCACCAGCACATGGTGCAGCCGTAGTCGCTACTATACTATCTGACGAAGCACTAACTAAACTTTGGTTAGAAGAGCTAGATGAAAAACGTGGTCGCATTAACGAATTACGTACTGTTATTGTTGATAAGTTCAAAGAGAAAAATGTACCTGGCGATTATGCATTTATTGCTGAACAACACGGTATGTTCTCTTTCTTAGGTATTGATAAAGAAGCCATCAACGAGTTGAAAACCGAATACGGAATTTACATCGTTGGTTCAAGCCGAGTTAACATAGCTGGTGTTAATGCAAGTAACGCCGACTATATCGCGGAGTCTTTAGCAAAAGTATTAAGTAAATAAGTTCTATTAAGAACCATTTATTTGCATTAAAAAAGGCGCACTATGCGCCTTTTTGTTGCTCAGGTTTATTGTTCTAGGTTATATAAAATCAGTTGTTTCTATGACTTCGCAACTTCATCACCACAATACTTACAAACGCCAAGACAACACAATACCAAACGTGGCTTACCACCACTAAAGGCGATAAACCGAAGGTAGCTGCAGCTAATAAAGCTTGAGCACCGTAAGGAACAATCCCCTGTGCTATACAGCTAAAAACGTCTAACAAGCTTGCACTTCGTTTAGCACTAACGTTACCTTCTTGAGCCAGCTGCTTTGCCGTATCTCCTGCTACAATTATCGCTACTGTATTGTTGGCCACCGCCAGGTTTGTTATAAACGAAAGGCCTGCTATTGCGGCTTGATTAGACTGAACTTGCTCGCCAGTGTCGGCCGCAGCAGATTTTTTAGCGGTAAACATATGTGCAATCATATTGATTTTATCGACCAAATACTGCAACCCGCCCTGCTTTTTCATTAATTCACTCAAACCACCAATCAACATGCCTAACAGAAAGATTTCCTGCATGGCAGAAAAGCCAGCGTAAATATCTTTGCCAAGCTGTGCTACTTCATAGTTACCAGCTAAGCTTCCTGTTAATGCGGAAAACACTATACCTAACAATAAAACTAAAAAGACGTTCATACCGGAAACAGCAAATAAAATAATTAGGAAATATGGCAAAGCTAAAAACCAATTTGATGAACCGGATGCCGTCACCTCAGTATTTGAGTTAAAGCCAATAAAAATATAAATAACAATACAAATGAACGCAGCAGGCAACGCAAAACTTAAGTTTTCATAAAACTTATCCTTTAACTCCGCCCCTTGGGTTTTAGTTGACGCTATAGTCGTATCGGAAATAAAGCTCAAGTTATCACCGAACATCGCACCACCGACAACCGCGCCAGCGAGTATAGCCGGCTCGATCGCTATAGAGTCAGTTAAGCCCAATGCAATTGATGCAATGGCCCCTATTGTTCCCATAGAGGTCCCCATTGCCGTTGCAACAATGGCGGATATGACAAACAACCCAGCAACTACTAACGACGCCGGTACAATACTCAACCCCAAATCAACGACCGCATCAACTCCACCAGACGCTTTTGCGACACTTGAAAACGCACCAGCCAACAAATAAATCAAACACATGGTGATGACTTTATTGTGACCCATACCTTGTATAAAGGTTGATATAGACTGCTCTAAGTGATTTGAAACGGTTAATGGTTGCGAAGATAATCGCTTATCGAGCAATAAGGCTAGAATAATGGCTGGAATAATAGCAACGGGTGCTGGTAACTGATAAAACGCATATTCAACACCTTGCAAATGAAAGTATATGCCTGTACCTAAAAACGTCGCGACAAATAACAACAATGGGATTAATGACAATCCAGTACCTACATTAGATGGAGATGAGCTCATAAGCACCTTAGAAATAAAATAAATGCAACAAAGACAGTATTTTACACGCTGCCTTTGTTTTTGCTATCAACTTATTATTACAGACTAAAGCTTACAATTTAGCCAAGGCTTTCTCTACCTGCTCTTTACGTTCCGCTCTAACTGTTAAATCGGAATTATCGACCATCCAACCTTGTGCATGTTGGTTGATAACGTCAAGCAACAATTCAACGTGCGCATCATCGTCATTTAAACAGCTGATGTATTGATAGTTTTCTCCACCGGCTTGCTCAAAGTACTCTCGGTTTTCTTCAGCAATTTCTTCTAGCGTCTCCAAACAATCGACTGAAAACCCTGGGCACATCACCTGAACAGACTTAACGCCTTCAGAGGCCAATTTTTTTAAAGTAACGTCGGTGTATGGTTTTATCCACTCAGCTTTACCAAATCGCGATTGAAAGGTTGTCAAAATAGAATCAGGGGCAACATTCAAGTACTCCGCCAATAAACGACTGGTTTTATGACACTCGCAAGCGTATGGGTCACCCAAAAGCCAATTACGTTTTGGAATACCGTGATACGATAAAACCAACTTTTCGGCTTTACCATGTTTCTGCCAGTAACCTTCAACTTTTTC
>JABXID010000077.1 GCA_013373245.1 Gammaproteobacteria bacterium | reverse complement strand
GCGAAGAACTCACCAAATGGACCAGAAATCGTTACTTTGTCACCTTCTTTCAGGCTCCAAATGAACGAAGACATTTTACCAGCAGGTAATGAAAGGTTATTAGGCGGCGGCGTAGCGATACGCACGTTCAACATAATAATGCCTTCTTCTTCTGGGTAGTTAGCCATCGAGTATGCACGAATTGTTTCTTCGTCTACTTTAGATTCAATGCTAAAGAAGTTGAAACGTTCCCAATCTGGTTTGTATTCATCAGGAATGTCAAACTCAGAATATTTAACATGGTGCGCAGGTGCTTCAATTTGAATATAACCACCGGCACGGAAAGGAACCACTTCCCCTTCTGGGATCTTAAGCTTAAGCTCTTTGATGAAGGTTGCTTTGTTATCGTTAGAGATAACTTCACATTCCCACTGCTTAACACCGAAGATTTCTGGTTCTAATTCAATGTCTAGGTCTTGCTTAACAGCAACCTGACAAGATAAACGACAACCTTCTTTTGCTTCACGTTTAGTAATGTGACCTTCTTCGGTTGGAAGAATATCGCCACCACCAGAATGAACGTGAACGCGACACTGGCCACAAGTACCACCGCCACCACATGCAGAAGGAATGAAAATGCCTTTATCTGCTAATACGTTTAATAGCTTACCACCGGCAGAAGCAGTTACTGCTTTGTCGGCATCGCCATTGATTGAAATTGTGACGTCACCTGTAGATACTAACTTAGATTTGGCAAATAAAATTACCAGTACTAAAGCTAATACTATTGCGGTAAACATCGATACGCCGAGAATAATTTCCATCGACTTTTCCTTTAATTTTATCTAAGGGTTTAGGCGAATTCGCACTCACCTAAACCGACATTAACCTTACAGAGCAATACCACCGAACGAAAGAAAGCCGAACGCCATCAATCCTGTCGTGATAAATGTAATACCTAAGCCACGAAGACCTGCAGGTACGTCTGAATATTTCATTTTTTCACGGATACCCGCTAACAATACGATAGCAAGTGCCCAACCAATACCTGAACCAATGCCGTAAACCACTGACTCACCTAGGTTTAAGTTTTTCGCTACCATGAAAGATACTGAACCGAAAATTGCACAGTTAACCGTGATCAATGGTAAGAAAATACCTAATGCATTGTATAAAGGTGGGAAGTACTTATCTAACACCATCTCTAGAATTTGTACTAAAGCCGCGATGACTCCAATGAAGGTAATAAACGATAAGAAGCTTAAATCAACAGATTTAGTCGGGTCCGTAATCCCCAACACACCGTCTAATGCTCCAGGTGCTAATATCGCCTGATAGATGATTTGGTTAACTGGTACAGAGATACCAAGTACCACAACTACCGCTACACCAAGGCCCATCGCTGTGCTTACCTTCTTCGATACGGCTAAGAAAGTACACATACCTAAGAAGAAAGATAAAGCGATGTTCTCGATGAAGATAGTTTTAATAAATAGATTTAAGTAATGTTCCATCGAATTAGTCCTTCTCTACTTGCTCTGGTTTCCACTGACGGATAGCCCAGATAATGCCGCCGATGATGAAGAACGAGCTAAATGGTAATACTAGAAGACCATTTGCTTGATACCAACCACCGTTTTGTACCAATGTAAGGATTTCAACACCAAACACAGTACCAAAACCAAGTAATTCACGAATAAATGCAACCGCCATCAAGATGAAGCCGTAACCTAAACCGTTACCGATACCATCTAAGAAGCTCACGCCTGGCTTTTCTTTCATTGCAAAAGCTTCAGCACGTCCCATAACGATACAGTTAGTGATGATCAAACCAACGAATACCGAAAGTTCTTTCGATAGCTGATATGAAAACGCTTTTAATACTTGGTCAACCACGATTACCAATGATGCGATGATCGCCATCTGAACAATGATACGAACACTGCTTGGAATGTGGTTACGGATAATTGAGATGAACAAGTTCGAAAATGCCGTTACTAACACTACAGCAATTGTCATTACTAATGCGTTCGCCATCGAGCTGGTGACCGCTAGTGCCGAACAAATACCTAGTACTTGTAACGCAATTGGGTTGTTGTCAAAGACCGGAGCCGTTAAGACTTTTTTAGCGTCTGACATTAGTTAAGCCCTCCACTATTTTTAGCAATGAAAGGTTTATAACCTTCTTCGCCAAACCAAAACTGAAGCGTATTTGTCACACCATTACTGGTTAATGTAGCACCAGATAACGCGTCAACACCGTGTTCGTTATCTGCTTTAGCGCCACCCTTTACCAATTCAATGGCAGGTTCGCCAGCGTCATCATAAATTTCTTTACCCGGCCACAATGCTTTCCATTTTGGGTTCATAACTTCCGCACCCAGTCCTGGAGTTTCTTTATGGTCAGAGTAAATTACGCTTTTAACTGTGTTTAAGTCAGCTTCTAAACCAACATAACCGTACATTAAGTCCCATAAACCAGAACCTACGATTGGAAACACGACAGTGTCAACTTTACCTGCGTCATCACGCACTAAGTAAACTACTGCATTGTTTGAGCGACGGTTAATGCCGGCGATATCATTTTCAGGTTTTGAAGATAAAGATGCATCACGAGCATTACGACGCTCATCAAATAACTTCGTGTCACCTTCAATGTAATCACCTGAATCAAGGTCAATCATTTTAGCTTCAACGTACTTGTTATAAGTAGCAACTATGTCTTTAGACTTAGTACCCGCTTTTTCTAACAAGTTAGACGCTTCTAAAATTTTAGTTTGTTTATCCAACAATTTATTTGCTGTTTGTAGAGGCTTAAGTTGTACCGCAGAAAACGATACTAACGCTGCACAAACAATACATACCGCAAAAACGAAACCAACCGTTTTGCCAAAAGTTTCTTTATTACTAGACATTGCGAGCAAGCCTCCGTTTCACGTTACCTTGTACCACAAAGTAATCGAATAATGGTGCAAACAAGTTAGCGAATAAGATTGCTAACATCATGCCTTCAGGGAATGCTGGGTTTACAACACGAACTAATACAACCATTAAGCCAATTAGCGCACCGTACCAGAACTTGCCTGTATTTGTGAACGATGCTGATACAGGGTCAGTCGCCATAAATAACGCACCAATTGCCCAGCCACCAACAACAACGTGCCAATACCAAGGCATAGCAAACATTGGGTTGGTATCACTACCAATCATGTTTAACAATGTTGAAAATACAATCGTACCGGCTAACACACCTAAAACGATACGCCATGAAGCGATTCGTAAGTATATGATGAATAGACCACCAATTAATAACGCAAGTGTCGATACTTCACCAACTGAACCAGCAATGTAGCCTGAGAAAGCATTTGCCAACATAGACATGTTGTTATAGTCCAATGTGCCTGCAGCCGCTTGGCTCAACATAGTTGCGCCAGAGAAGCCGTCAGCAGCAACCCAAACTGTGTCACCTGAAATTTCTGCAGGATAAGCAAAGAATAGGAATGCACGACCAGCAAGCGCTGGGTTCAAGAAGTTACGTCCAGTACCACCAAAGATTTCCTTGGCGATAACAACACCGAATGAAATACCCAATGCTGCTTGCCATAAAGGAATGGTAGCAGGAAGAATTAATGCAAATAGGATTGATGTTACGAAGAAACCTTCGTTTACTTCGTGTTTACGGATAGACGCAAAAAGCACTTCCCAAAAACCACCAACAATAAATACTGTTAAGTAAATAGGTAGGAAGAAACATGCACCGTACCACATCTTAACGCCCCAACCTGAGTCAGCCGTTAATGTTGCACCAAACAATTCAAAGATGCCTGTTTGCCATGTATCAGGTACTGCATAACCTGCCGCCAATGCTTCAACCGCTTGGTGACCAACATTAAACATACCAAAAAACATAGCCGGGAATAGCGCTAACCAAACCATGATCATGATGCGTTTTAAATCAACACTGTCACGAACATGTGTTTGGCCTTTATTTACTAATCCAGGAGTATAAAAAATAGTCGCAGCTGCTTCATACAACGCGTACCATTTTTCATGTTTGCCGCCAGGCTCAAAATGCGGCTCGATATCTTCTAAAAACTTTTTAAGACCCATTACTAGCCCTCTTTCTCAATCTTGGTCAGGTTACGACGAAGAATTGAACCGTATTCATATTTGCCCGGGCAAACAAATGAACAAAGCGCCAAATCTTCTTCACCTAACTCTAAACAACCTAATTGTTGCGCAGAATCGCTATCGTTAGAGATAAGGTCTCTTAACAATAACGTTGGCAAAATATCCAAAGGCATAATGCGTTCGTAGTTGCCGATTGGCACCATAGAACGATCTGAACCATTGGTTGTTGTTGTCATTTTGAATAATTTCTTAGGCGATAAGTGACCTAAAAACGCGCGAGTGATTGAGAACTTATCAGAGCCAGGCATTGCCCAACCGAATAATTCTTTCTGGTTTCCTTCAGCAAGTACAGACACTTGTAAGTGATAGCGGTGTAAGTAACCGTGAACACCCATAGCCGCAGTACCCGCCAAAACAGAACCTGAAACGATACGATTATTACCGTCTTCTAATTCACCAGACGTTAATTCTTTAGTCGATGCACCTAATACAGTGCGAATTAAACGAGGGTTTTTAACCACTGGGCCAGCTAATGAAATCACGCGATTAGCATCAATTTCACCCGTTAAGAATAATTGCCCGTAAGCAATAACTTCTTGGTAATTGATATGCCACACCACTTTCGTAGCTGAAACAGGATCGATAAAGTGAATGTGTGTACCTGCTAAACCTGCAGGGTGTTTACCCGCAAACTCGTGTACAGCAACCTTATCACCTGATGCTTGAACTGAAGAGCCCGCCGCTTTAACCACGTTCACTTTGCCTTCTGTTAAAACAGAAAGCACAGCTAAACCTGCGTTAAACGCGTCTTGCTGCTCTGCAACAACAACCTCTGGATTCGCAGCTAATGGATTAGTATCCATAACGTTAACGAAAATAGACGCTGGCGCTGAGTCAACAGCAGGGATCTTATCGAATGGACGCGTACGTAACGCAACCCACTGACCAGATTCTACTAACTGTTCAACAACAGATTCGCGAGATAATGAAGAAATGGCGCTAGCTTCGTGTTTCGCAAAAGTGATTTGTTCATCACCTGACACTTCAATCACAACAGATTGAAGAACACGCTTTTCACCACGGTTGATTTCCTTGATTACACCGGCTGCTGATGCAGTGAATTTAACGCCTGGATTCTTTTTATCAGCAAAAAGAACCTGACCTTTTTTAACACTGTCACCTACCTTGACATGCATCGTTGGACGCATGCCATGGTATTCTTCGCCTAGCGTAGCAACAGTTTTCACTGTCGGACCATCATGGATGGCTTGTTGTGGAGCTCCCTCAATCGGAAGATCCAACCCTTTTTTTATGTTGATCATACGCATTGCACTAGTTAAGTTGAAAGATAAAGTTTTAAAGAAGCCCGCCAAGTGAAACTCAGCCAACTTCCGTGAATTCTGTTTTTATTTACTTTCATAAACCGCATGAAACTTTGATTAAAAAATAACCGGCGGTATTCAGCCGGAAAGTGTAGCACTTTTCGCGGCTTTCTGACTATTTAAAATTGGAAAAATCTCGACAACACACTAATTAGTGAAGGATTTTTCACCAATTAATTTATTTTTACCGTCTTTAGGAAAATTTAAGCTACCTACAACAAAAAAGCCGACACTTTTTCAAGTTGTCGACTTTCGTTTTTCAGGACTATAGTTTGCGTTAAACTAAGTGATTAATCGCCACTTGAGGATCAACATCTGCTTCGTAATCGACATTATCAAAGTCAAAACCAAACAAGTGTAAAAACTCTTGGTGGTAACCGACATAATCAGTTAATTCATCAATAGTTTCTGTTGTGACTGTATCCCAAACGGTTTGTACGCGTGATTGCACGTCATCTTCAAGTTCTTTGTAGTTTTGAAATAAGTGACCACCATCATCAAAACGTGGTGACTCACCAAACAAGTTTTCTTTAAATAACGCTGCGATCTGCTCGATTACACCTTCGTATGTGCCATCTTCTTTCATCACTTTAAATAAAGCGGAAATATATAGAGGCATAATTGGAATCGCGGAGCTTGCCTGGGTAACAACTGCGTTAAGCGACGATACATAAGCTTCACCGTTTAACGACTCTGTTGATTTGCGAATTGCTTGTACCGCGCGGTCCAAATCTTCTTTTGCTTTACCAATTGTCGCATGGCCGTAGATTGGCCAAGTTAACTTTTTACCAATGTAAGTATATGCAGTTGTCTTGAAACCTTCGGCTAATACGTCTGCTTTTTGCAACGCGTCAATCCACATTTCCCAGTCTTCACCACCCATGACTTTAACCGTATTGTCGATTTCATCTTGGTTGGCCGCTTCCACGGTTACTTCATCGATAATACGTTTTGAAGTATTTAAGTTTTTGGTTGTTACTGATTCACCAATTGGTTTTAAAGTTGAAGAGTAAGTTTCACCTGTATTTGGGTCTGTACGACGAGGTGATGCTAACGAATAGATGACAAGGTCGATTTTGCCCATGTCTTGTTTAATCGTTTCAATGGTTTTTTCTTTGATCTCATGCGAGAAAGCGTCACCATTAATATTCTTTGAATACAATCCAGCGTCTTCAGCTGCAGTTTGAAACGCAGCGGTGTTGTACCAGCCTGCAGAGCCTGTCTTCTTTTCGGTACCTTCTTTTTCGAAGAAAATACCTAACGTATTTGCGCCATGACCAAATGCTGAAACGATTCTCGATGCCAAACCATAACCAGTTGATGCACCAATAACTAAAACATTCTTAGGGCCGTTCTCGGCAAACGAGTTGCTTTTAACGTATGCAATTTGACGTTTTACACTCTCTGCACATCCTGCTGGGTGGGCGTTGGTACAAATAAATCCACGTATTTTTGGCTTAATAACCATTCATTTAATCCTGTGCTATATAAATTTTGGCGCAAGTCTACTATTGAAATGCATTCAAAGAGATCAGACTTGCTATGAGTTTCGAGTTTCGAGTTT
>JABXID010000009.1 GCA_013373245.1 Gammaproteobacteria bacterium | reverse complement strand
TTTGCTCTTTTCGATTTCCTTTTTTTCCGGCTGGCATATGTTTCCTCGATAAGTACGTTATGCGTTTAATTGCTGGTGGATTAGCTTCAATAAATCATGGGCTAATATGTTTTTCCCGTTAAGAGGTAAGTCCTTACTACCACCTTGCCAGTATACTTTAAGCGCATTTTGATCAGAATTAAAGCCTTGTCCTGCAATTGATACGTCGTTTGCGCAAATCATATCCAAATTTTTACGTTGCATCTTTTGCTGGGCGTACGATTCAACATCTTGTGTTTCAGCAGCGAAACCAACTACAAAGGGACGCTGTTTTTCTAAAGCCGCGACATCTTTGACGATATCTGGATTTTTGATCATAGTGATTGTCATGTCTTCGTCAGACTTTTTCAGCTTTTGCTCAGCGATATTGGCTGGCCGGTAGTCTGCTACCGCTGCGCATGCGATAAAAATATCAGAAGATTTTGAAAGCGTTAGTGCTGCTTCATGCATCTGTTCTGCTGAAATAACATCGATGCGATTGATTTTTTCCGAATGAGTTAAATTGACCGGACCCGCAATTAAATTAACAGACGCACCGGCTTCTATTGCAGCTTCTGCGATGGCAAAACCCATTTTTCCACTTGAATGGTTGGAAATATATCTAACAGGGTCCAGTGCTTCTCTAGTGGGACCTGCCGTAATCGTTATGGATTTTCCAGCAAAATATTGCTGTTTAGGGATGAAAAAGTTCAGAGTATTTTGAACTATGTCTGCTGGTTCTATCATGCGACCGAACCCAATATCACCGCAGGCTTGCTCGCCACTTGCTGGACCCAATATATTGAAACCTCGTTGCTTTAAAACATTAAGATTTTCTTGGGTCGCTGGATTAGCGTACATTTGCTGATTCATTGCCGGACATATAGCGACTGGTGCAGGTGTTGCTAATAGCAGTGTTGTTGCTAAATCATTGGCCAATCCCGCACGAATCTTCGCTATTGTATCAGCGCTTGCCGGTGCGACAACAACCAAGTCGGCCCACTTTGCAAACTCAATATGCCCCATAGCCGCTTCAGCTTGCGGGTCTAGTAAGTCGTCAGCGACTGGTTCACCGCTTACCGCTTGCAGTGTCAATGGTGTGATAAACGCTTTGGCACCAGAAGTCATAACAACTTTAACCTTAGCGCCTTGCTCTTTGATACGACGAATGTATTCCGGCATTTTATATGCGGCAATACCACCCGTTACGATAACTAAAATATTTTTATTCAACACTGCCCTAACTCAATTATCCAAATTACCTAAAATTGGTAATTTATAAGATGTTGGCTAATATCAAGATAGCGTATATGACGCGTATGATATTCGGATTTAAACAATTGGACTTTGATTATATAACAGGAAGTTAGTATGTCGATAAGTGAATGGGCACAAGACAAAAGACCACGAGAAAAGTTACTCAATAATGGTGCTGATTCGTTGTCAGATGCAGAGTTGCTAGCGATATTCTTTCGCGTGGGAATTAAAGGTCAGAACGCGGTAGAGCTTGCGCAAATTACTCTTGAGCATTTCGGTTCCCTCAATGGTTTGTTTAACGCTGAGTTGTCACAGTTTAGTGAATTAAAAGGTTTAGGTTTAGCTAAGTACGTGCAGTTGCAAGCCGTATTGGAAATGTCTAAACGTTATTTGTGTGAATCAAGTCGTCGAGATACTTTGTTGGACTCGCCCGACAGTGTGAGAATGTATTTACATCATTTACTTAAAAGTGAGCCTTATGAGCAGTTTGTGGTTGTTCATTTAGACAATCAACACCGTGTAATAGAGTCTGAAGTTTTATTTAGAGGTACTATAAATTCTGCTGCTGTTTATCCTAGAGTGATCATTGACTCTGTCATCAAGCATCAAACTGCTGCAGTGATTTTTGCTCATAACCATCCCTCGGGTGTTTCGGAGCCGAGTCAGGCGGATATAAGTTTAACCAATCGGCTTAAAGATGCGTTGAACTTAATTGATATCAGGACACTTGATCATTTTGTCATTGGCTACGATAACGTGGTGAGTTTTGCCGAGCGCGGTTTAATATAAGTGTGCATTTAATTAATTTATCAGTCGAGCAGTTTTCGACTGACATGGGCGCCAACAAACATAGCCGCTATAAACACTAACGTTTGCCAATAACCGTAACTCAGTGATGCAAAAGCAGGTCCCGGGCAAATGCCAACCATCGCCCAGCCAGCACCAAACAACATTGCGCCTATCAGCAGTTTTTTATCTACTTTGGTTGCGCTTGGCATATGAAACTTGTCGTCGTATTTCGGTTTGCTTTTTTTAAGAACAAAATGAAAACAAGGAAGTGCAACAGCCAACGCGCCAATCATCACAAATGCCAGCGTAATGTCCCAGTTGCCAAGCGGGTCTAAGAAGTTTTGCACTTTAGTTACGTCGGTCATACCGGAAATAGCGAGTCCTGCGCCAAACATTAAACCTACAATTAAAGAGGTGAGTGAAACTTTTTGAGCTGAATTCATACTAAATTACTCCCAAACCGTGACGCAACACAATGACAAAGACAAAACCAGCCAGCATGAATGTTAGTGTTGATATTATGGAACGAGGTGATAGCCGGGCAATGCCGCATATACCATGTCCAGAGGTACAGCCATTACCTAATTTAGAGCCAAAACCCGTTAGAAAGCCACCGAGGATCAACAAAAGCAAATTGCTTGTTGGTGCATTGGGCACAGGTACTTCAGTCATTTGATGCGCTAAAAAGCCACCTAACACAGTCCCTACAATAAACATTAAGCGCCAACCTTGATTGCTAACCGCCGGATTGATTAGAGAAAATGCGATGCCGCATGCGCCTGCAATACGACCGGCAAATAAAAGTAAGATAACCGCACTTACGCCAATTAAAGCGCCGCCGAACAAAGCTTCTGTTATGTTAAATTGAGATAAATGGGCCAACATATAACCACCTTCGATGAATTCCGCTTAGCACTATATAAGTTAGTAGGTAATTTTTTAAATGATTAAATTAGATTGATTTGCGCTTGGTTAGTCAAAATTGCTTGGTAGACGCTCTATCTTTGAGCGCTGGCTTTATGCAGGTTGGTATTATTTGTCGATAAAGTAAAAGTCGGATATTTGATAAGACTCAGTTTTACGGCGTTTATACAGGCTATAGCGATATTTAAGATTACGAAAAAAAGTGGAGTGATTGTTATGTTCGCTCTGATTCTGTCTAACAATATCACTTTGTTCTTCCAATCCAAATTCTGGGCTGATATCAATGCAATTGGGGGTGATACCGCATACCGAAACGTCGAAGTCGGTGTGGAATTGAAAATCGACATCAACAGGGCGGTAAAAGCGCTTTAGAGACAACATCTTTTTTGCGGCTTCTAAAGTAATAAAATAACCCATCGTTCTGTTCGGTACTTTAAAATAGGACACTAAGGTCATGTTATCTGTAAGTTCTTTTGAGTGTGCAGGACATACACTTTCGGCATCGGCTACTTTTATGACTTCCCAGCCTTGTGATTTATTCGCGATATCTAGCGCTTCGAGCAGTCTTGGCTGAATGCGAATATCATCTTCTAAAATAAGAGCTTTGGGAATTTGTCCATCAACCATTTTTTGCCAAATCTTGCGATGGCTGAGATAACAGCCCATTTCGCCTTTTGTTAGATCTCTATGGTGATGTTTTAAGTTGTTGTTCGCATCGTAACACTCTGTAATTTCTTGTTCCGTTAACCGTCGACCTGCCACTGCACTAATGCGTTCAAAGTTTAAATTCAGGACCTCAAGTTGCTCAGTTACGTCAGCTAATCTGGGTTGGTTGTCGTCCAAATTAATAACGTAAATTGGAACAGAATGAGAGCTCATAGAATTACCTTTTCCTTATAGGTCTAATTGCTTGTTTCGGCTAATTTCAAGTATTGTAATGCAATACACTCAAGGCGAAACTTTTCTATATGCGAGTTAAAGTCAATCGTTGATGCAGTATTGAGTACTGCATTTATCCGTTTCGCTAACGCATCTGCATCAGCTACCGGCACCAAATTGTTGGCAAGTTCTCTGGTCAGTATTTCATTTGGGCCATAAGGGCAGTTAGTTGATACCACTGGCGTATTACAAGCCAGCGATTCGACAAGTACCATGCCTAAACCTTCAAAGTCGGAACTAAACACCATCAATTTTGCGTTTGCGATCCAATTGTACGGGTTGGTTTGAAAGCCTGCAAAAATAATTCGCTCTGTAACACCGTATTTATCAGCCAGCTTTTTGGCTTTTTTGACGTTTTTACAAAGCAATACCAGCGGAATATTAGGTACGTTCTGCAATGCTTTAAATAAAACGTCATGGCGCTTTTGCTTTACTACTCGGCCAATATGAATCAAATACGGAATATCTGGGATTTGCTCATTAGCGACTTTCGCCTGCGCACGCACAAATTCAATATCGCAGGGATTATATATGGTTTGCACACTTTTCGGGGAAATAAAATCGGTGTTTTTAATTTCTTCGGTTATTCCGTTCGAGACGGCAATAAGGTCTTTACCGTTTAATACTCGTTTCTCTCGCAAGGTTTTAAAATATCGAAAAATTTGGCTCTTCTTTGCGCGTTTAATTTCTTGCGAAATAGCATTATGAATTACGTAATAAGTATTTTCGAAATGGCAGCGACTCAGTACATGATTGGTTGAATCGAGGTTTGACAAGTGCAAATCAAAACGACCTTCTTTGGATGCCACATGTTCAACCAAGCGTGTCATATCGGCAGCGGTTTTTTTTATATGAAAACGATTGGTGAATTTGGAACGTTTACCTGTTTGATAAAGTACGTGATATTTAATCTGTGGAGCGACCTCGTAATCAATCACAGGCTCCAATAAAAAGAAAACTACCTTGTGTCCTAACTCAGTCAGATATTTTGCAATGTCTAACATCACTCGCTCTGCGCCACCACCGGCGAGGCTGTCAATGTATATGGCGATATTCTTTTTGCTCATTTGCACACGTGTTAGAAATAATAATTAATGCCGAATGTAATCGCACGTATGTCGATAAAAGAATCCCACTCATAATCAGGATCGTCTGGGTGTAACTTGTCTCTGGCTAACTTATCCATATATTGAATCTCGATACTTGCCCCAAATGATTGCCAATCTCTCGGACGATAATACAAACCAACACCTGCGGTATAACCATACGCTGGCGTTCTAAAGTCATAACGTGCTGCGCCAATAAAACCGTTATAAGTGATCTCGTCAAACGCTTGGTAATAATAATCTAGTGCACGAAATGAATTTAACAGGTTGCCGTCTAAGTATTGAGCGTCTATTCGGCTGCCCATTCTGTGTTTTTCGGATAAAGCTTGATTGACTGCTATGCCAATATATTGGCCAACTTCTGCAGTATTGTAAGGTGGAATGCTTTCTAAAATGTTCTCGTAATAACGAACCGCATGGTAACTTAGACCCACGTCCAGTCGAACATCTAACTCTTGCGCTTTAATGTTGCTTGCTGCGGTCAGTAACAAAAAAAATAGTATTACAGTTTTCATTTTATAAGCTTACCTCTAGCGCAAATCGGTAATATTCATTGTCAAATGCATCGCGCCCAACTTCAATTTCACTGCGCATAGGCCAAGAGTTGATCGTGGTTTGCCAAGCGGCGTTAATATTGTAGGCGTCTATGTAGTCGATAGCACCGTAATTTTCATTTGCAGTGTGAGACAATTGCAAGCTAATCGAATCCGTTGTTGAGGTATACCAATCGAGTTGCATATATTGGTGTTGGGCGCCAACCGCATTGTTGTAATAGTCTTTTTCTAGAGTTCTGTATTCAGCAGCCCAATGACCAATGATATTGCCCTTATTGCTCATGCCGTCATGGTAAACGCTGTGGCTATACCAAGCGTTTTGCCATTCACTCCATTCATAGGTTAGTGATAGGTTAGGTATTAATAGCGGGATAAATACCCCGGCAGACAAACTTGAATTACCAAGTCGCCAATTTGAACCTCGGCTGGTGTCTTCCCCTGCATATTCTAAATAAATGTAAAATGGAGTCTCCCCTGAGAAGGTAAATTGACTGGTTAGTGATGCGTTTTGATTGCCAAATTGCTCGTCGAATCCTAGCTCATCGCTGGTGTTGTCAGCCCCACTTGGGTCAAAAAACGCGTTCAATAAGTCGCTAAAGCTATTACCCTCTCGTTCACCACCGCCAGATTGTAATAGGCGGTTCACAGCCAGACTAAAGCCAGAAAAAGGGCTGAACTCTAGATGAAAGCCAGTAAGAATTGGATTGCCGGTGATGTATTCACCTTGATAACGAATGCGATTTGACTCTGACATTTCTCCAACAAACAGCTCGTAATTGATATTTAGCGGCGACAGTGGACTAGAGTTGGAAAGAGACAAAGTCGCCATGGTTGGAGCATGAGTGCTGATCAACATGGCAGAGTGTTTAAACGGCGAAAACCAATGGGGTTTATAGCCCAAATCCAATTGCGCCCAGTCAGTGCCTACTGAAATATAACTGTCTTCCCAACTCTGCTCTTCATTTGTAATTTGGGCGCCAACAGAGATGCTCGCGTAATCGGATAAGTTAACAATACCTTGGCCTTGAACAATAAAGTCGTCTTGGTATGCACTGCCACGTTTATTTTTACGCGTGTACTGCTTTTCGTCGCTTGCTTGAGCGGTTAAAGAAGCATGGGACAGCGCTGCCGTCTGTTGCAACGATTGTAAGTAAGTTTTTAGCTCTTGGCAGTGGTGAAAACGCGTTGAAGGGCACACTTTATTTAATGCAGAGCGAACTTTTCTGATCGCGATAGGGCGTTTGGCAATCGGTTGATTGGCAAAAACAAACAGCTGATCAACTTTTTGCTCGAGTAATTGGTTTTGCTGCAATGGCAAATAGCTGGTGACTTTGGCTTGTGTTTCTGTTGAACAGGACAATAAAACTAAAATCGTGACTGTATAAAAAAAGTTAAAACGCATGCAAATTATTTTGAAATTGATTCTGAGGGAGAAGTTTAAAGACTTCGAGATGAATTACCAGTGCAGATTAACTTTCATCATTTAGTCACATATTTGTCACCTATCAGTCATCTTGATTACTGATACTTTGCCAATAATTAATCGTTCTAATGTGACGATATGAAAACTAACAAATACTTGTTTATTTCGAGAAAGTCTTCTCACTATAAATATTATCAAAAGTTGGTTCGTTATTTAGGTGACGAGTCGCAGTTAGCTGTAATTAAGTTTGGTGTTTTCCCAAGGCTCAAGTATTTGTCTATGACCAATCAATTGGATATGGAACAACTAGTTGGAGTGCATATTAAACGTAAGTTGGCTCGTTATGCGTTTTTGAAAAACTCAGTAGTTGTCACTAAGCTTTTGACGGCTTTTTATCGTTTATTAGAGAAATGTCGTGCCAGTTACTACTTTCAGTTGTTTTTAAACAATGACGTCGACACAATTGTGGTTTGTAACGGTATGAAACAACCCAACAAAACACCATATGAAGTGGCGAAACTATGTGGCAAAAATACCATGTTGTTTGAAAATGGTTTATTGCCAAATACTACCGTGTTAGACCCACAAGGCGTCAATGCATTAAATTCATTGCCTAGAGATCCTAGCTTTTACATGAAGTATGAGTGCGAAAACAATATTCTTCATTCGCAGTTAGTCGTTCGAGAGCCCCATAAAAGCAGAAAGGTTGCCGCAGAACAGAACCAACAAGTGCTGCCTGAAAAGTATGTTTTTGTGCCGTTTCAAGTGCCAAGTGACACACAGATAGTGTGTCATTCTCCTTGGATTGATTCGATGGAAAGTTTTTATAGCGTGATAGATCAGTGCGTTCAGTCGATCGAATCGAAACTTGGGCTATTGCCTTTTAAATTTGTGATAAAAGAGCACCCTTCATGGCCAAAGAGTTTTACTAATTTACATTTCAAAAATTCAAATATTATTTTTGCGAATGAGCACAATACACAGCAGCTGATTGAAAACTCAATGGCGGTGTTAACTATCAATTCCACCGAAGGCGTTGAAGGATTGTTGTTAGGTAAAAAAGTGATCACTCTAGGAGATGCATTTATTAATATTGATGGCTTGGTGACTCACTGTAATGAAATAGAAGCGTTACAAAACTGTTTATTGAAAATGGAGGAGCTGCCGTTTAATAAAGAATTGGTCACCAAATTTTTAACTTATTTGCGAAATAAGTATCTGATACAGCAGGCTTGGAGTAGTGTGACGGATGACTCAACGACTCACTTTCGTCAGGTTCAATCTCGATTAGAAAATTCTATAGCCGTCGGTTAATTGCTCTGTTGAAACACACAGTATTATTCAGGCAAACGCCGCAGATACTTCATTTGTGAGCAACAATTGCGATTTCCTCATTACGATCAACACCCGCTAGTCTGCAACTGACACGAATGTGATGTATTGCTGTCAGTTGCCACCTTATGTGATAGTAATTTTACACTGATGTGACAAAGTTATTTCAACTTAAGCACGAGTGTTTTATCATTATTTAGGTCTCAACCTAAACCGGTCCTGTATGAATATTCTATTTGACGTTCAGCACTTATATTACTTGCCGCAATATTTACCTGTGTATTCTAAGTTAAAAGAGTCAGGGGTAAAATGTCAGTTTGTATTTTACAAAAATGAAGAATCAGAACTTCAACACGTTTGTGAACAAATTGTTGCGCAAGAATCATTAGACGTGGTTTGGGTGGAAAACTGGGAGCAAGCATTAGAGATTTACAAAAGTAAATCGCCGGATTGGATTGTATTTGGCAATGCTGTACAAGATTTAAATGTCTTACATAAATATAGTAAAACGGTCTTGATGCAACACGGTATTGGTCCTAAAAGCTGTTATTACGATGTCTCCGAAAATCCTACTACGGTTCGATTTGTGGAAGGGCAACATAGACTCAAACGTTTACAAGACCTTTATCCTACCGGTTGCTTTTTTGATTCAGGCTATGCGAAATTAGACGCTGCCTTTGACAATCAAAATAGTTCACTGAGTCTCCATGACCTTGGATTAGACGAGAACAAGCCGACGTTATTATACGCCCCGACGTTTTACCCGAGTTCGATAGAGATGTTTGATAAATCATTTGCCAATGATTTTTCTGATTACAATATAATTCTCAAACCGCACTTTTTTAGCTTAACCAAAAAGAAATACGCAGCACAACTGAAACGATTAAAGCACTTTGCCAAACAGCCTAATGTTTACCTAGCCAAGGTGGCTGATTATAACTTGATGCCGTTTATGGCTATCAGCGATATTATGTTGTCTGATGCATCGTCGGCGATTTTTGAATTTGCCGCGTTAAATAAACCGGTAGTTTGGTGTGACTTTTACAAATTGCGTTGGAGCTATCGTGGTATATTTAAATATCGCTTTAAACAACGCTTGGATTCCGATATCAGTTATTTTGAGCAAGTTGCTATTAAGGCGAACAGCTACAAAGATGTAAAAAATGCGGTAAGTGAAGTCGAGGGTTATCCATTTGAAAATAGAACTGCGACTATTGAACAGCTAGCTGGTACGGTAGACGGCAATAGCGCTCAACGTATAGTCGATTACTTGTTAGATCACACATCATGAAAAAAATTATCACCTTCGGTACCTTCGATGTCTTCCATGCAGGGCATGTTAAAATTTTAGAAAGAGCTAAATCGCTGGGGGATTACCTCATTGTTGGCGTTTCTTCAGATGAGCTTAACTTTTCCAAAAAGCAACGATACCCAATTTATTCTCAGGCCGATCGATTACACATTGTGGAATCACTGCGTTGTGTTGATACGGTCTTCGTTGAGGAGTCACTCGAATTAAAAGCTCAATACATCAAAATGTTTAATGCCGATGTTTTGGTGATGGGAGATGATTGGAAGGGCAAATTTGATCACTTCTCCGATATTTGCGATGTGCACTACTTCGAGCGCACACCGTCGATTTCAACCACGGAAATTATTGAAGTGGTAAGAAGCAGTGTTTTTGAAAAGTAGCCCTATTCGACAATAGTCTTTTCATCGGTACTGCAGTCCCACTCTTTAACAGGAGTTTTCCAATCGCCATACTTTTCAGATAAATAAGATTGGTAGTTTTTAGGCGCTTTTAATTTGTGTCCTTTGAAGTCTATTTCGTCAAACCCTTTGTAATAGTGGTCATCAACTTTCATAAGTTTACTTTTTGCTTGCCAGTATGTATTACCGCCTTGATTAAATTTTACAAAGATATCAAGGTAACTATGACCCATGTTTAAAAGGCCCCTAGAACGGTCTCTAATCTTTATAACTCTCATTCCTGTATGCGTTACTGAGCTAAATTGATAATATTTTCTTTTATCAATTCGCCAACCTTCCCAATACAAAAAACGCAGTGCTTTTACAGTTTGTTTTTCATATCCTGCAGGTATGGAGATATCCAGGTCATCGTCCCAAGGTAAAATAGCATTGTCTCTTACAATACCAAGCAGTGTTCCACCTTCTAAGTGGTATGGGATGTTATTCTTATCAAGAGCTTTAGTAACTTTGAGTAAAAGGTCCTCCGCTAATGGAATATTAAACGGCGCCGCGCTGGACTGTTTTAAGAGTTTGATAATTGGTTTTAAATTATTCATTAGCAAGTAGTGGGATCAAAAATATTTTCACTATGATATTTCAACAATTGTCCGAGTTAAACTACAGTTTCAAGCTTTTTCAAAGAAGGTGAGTGATAATCCTCTGCTGAATCATGTTTAGAATATAGTATAGTTGTACTAAAGAATTTAAATAAACTTGGTCAAGTAAACGTCCTAGAGGAATTAATGGCTCCAAAAATATATTTAATCAACTTAGACGACAGTGTTGAGCGTCTGAATAAATGCCAAGCGTTATTTGATGCCAATGGACTTGAGTTAGAGCGCGTTGCTGGAGTTCTAGGAAAGGCTCTATCGATCGAAGAGGTCGCTAAATATTATGATGAGGCGGCCAACAGCGAGGTTCATTATCGAACTTTGTCATTAGGTGAAATTGGCTGTTATTTAAGTCATAGGAAATGCTGGCAGAAAATTGTCGATTCGGGTGAGCCATTTGGTGTTGTTGTTGAGGACGATATCAATATAACGGGAGATGTTTCCGCGGCAATTGAAGCGATTCAACACATTGAGTTTGAATGGGACCTAATCAAGCTTGCTGCCTATAAACGCAAAACTAGGCCGGTAAAGTTTAGTCACAGGTTAAATTCTAACTTTTCGCTGGTTATCCACGACAAACCCATGTCTGGCTGTGCAGCAACAGCGTACAGCAGGGAAGGTGCGATTAAGCTTCTTGAAGCAACCAAAAGATTTGCTCGAGCAGTAGATACAGATATTCAATACTTTTGGGAAAAAAACATCGAGGTTTTATCTTTAGCACCCTATGTTTTTGAGCAAAATTTAGACGAAGAAAGCACCCTTTCAGCAGGGCGAGCAAAGAATAAACGTCGCCCTTGGCGCCGAAAGTTTAGACAAGTTAAGGACTTTTTCAAAAACCGCTCGGAAGTGGCAAAACAAGTGAAAGCTTTTCAACAAAAAAATTCTTAAATTTGAATGGCTTTGATTTATAAATAGTTTTGGTATTTTCTTAAAACAAAACAAAAGTATTTCTTGATCTCATCCCCAAAAAACTGTATAAATTGCGCCCTTTCGAATGCCCGGGCAAATAATTGGCCTTTAGGGGTTGATTAGATTGGCGTCAGAATTTAAGTTTTGGAGTAAATTGACATGTCAAAAGTGTGCCAAGTAACAGGTAAGCGTCCAACAGTTGGTAACAACCGTTCGCACGCTCGCAATGCTACTAGACGTCGTTTCTTGCCTAACCTACAAACACACCGTTTTTGGGTTGAAAGTGAGAAGCGTTTCGTTAAATTACGTTTATCTACTAAAGGTATGCGTATCATTGATAAAAAAGGTATTGATACAGTGCTTGCAGATATGCGTGCAGCTGGTCAAAAAATCTAAGGAACTAAATCATGCGTGATAAAATTCGTTTAGTTTCAACGGCAGGAACTGGTTATTTTTATACGACTGAAAAAAATAAAAAGAACATGCCTGAAAAGATGGAAATCAAAAAATTTGATCCAAAGATCCGTAAACACGTGATCTTCAAAGAAGCTAAAATCAAGTAAGCTTCAAACTGATTCTATTGAAACTTTTGCAAAAGTTATAAAAACCCAGCCAAGCGCTGGGTTTTTTGTTTCTTGTGCCAAAATAAGTTTCGAATGACGAGCTTCGAGTAATGAGTAACAGCAAATCTGTAAGGCAAGCAAGAAAACTGAAAGCTCTGAAACTCATAATTAAATTTTTTAAAACTTAAAACTTAAAACTTATTCTTTTCGCAACTCGCAACTCGCAACTCGCAACTCGCAACTCGCAACTCGCAACACGC
>JABXID010000106.1 GCA_013373245.1 Gammaproteobacteria bacterium | reverse complement strand
GTAATTGAGCGTATAAAACACGCGAAGGTTATGAGGACGATGCAATTTGCTGAAGATGCTGGCCCAATGGCACATCCAATTCGCCCTGAAAAAGTAATTGAGATGAATAATTTTTATACGGTAACCGTTTATGACAAAGGCGCAGAAGTAATTCGTATGATGCATACACTGCTCGGTACAGACGGTTTCAGAAAAGGCATGGATCTATATTTCCAACGTCATGATGGGCAAGCTGTTACTTGCGATGATTTTGTCGCTGCTATGGCCGATGCCAACCAGCGGGATATGACTCTGTTTAAACATTGGTATTCACAATCGGGCACGCCTGTTGTGACGGTTAGAGAATGCCGTGAAAACAAAGAGTTGCAAGTAACTTTGCAACAGTCGATTCCAACTCACAAAGACCAAGGGCAAGTAAAAACATTACTTATCCCTGTGAAATACGAACTTATTGATTCAACCACTGGTGTTTCCCTTGAACGTGGTGTTTTACAATTTGACCAATCGCAACAAACGTTTGTCTTCGACGCGCCAGAAAGTGCGATATTAGTTTTGTTTGAAGACTTTTCAGCACCTGTCAAAGTAGAACGTTCATTATCATTTGAAACGCTGGCGCAAATTGTAAAATTCGCAAGTGACCCATTCGCACGTTGGGATTCAATGCAGTCGCTGTGGTTGATGGCTGTGAAAGAGCATGGTTTTCAGGCTCAGTTGGTATCATTGATTGAAAGTCTTATCAAAGATGAAAGTTTGGAAAATGACATTAAAGCCGAGTTGATTGCCCAACCTAGCTTTGATGCAATAGCGGAAAGTTACGAAGTTATTGATGTCGAGCAAATTTTGCAGGGGCTTGAACAAGTTGCAACTGCGGTTAGTGTGGCTATTCCTGCTCTTTTAAAAGAAACCGTAAATAACTTAGTTAATATCGACAGCGCGTATAGAGGCGAGTTGGTTGCTAAACGTCGCCTAAAACAAGTCTTGTTTAGCTATATAGCAAGACTTGAGGACCCTGCTATGAGGTCCTTAATTACAGAGACATACAATGCTGCAAATAACATGTCCGAAAAGATGTTGTGTGTTGATGCCGCAAGGATACACGACGAAAGCTTGTTAGCTGAACTTCTACAAAAGATGGAGTCAGAGTTTAAAGGCAATGTTTTGGTGTTAGATAAAATTCTTGCATCAGTAGCGCAGGTTGAAACCTCAGTTGTTTTCGAGTTAATGGAAAAATGGACTCACCATCAAGATTTTTCATTCAAAAACCCGAATCGTTTCCGTGCGTTATATGGCGCATTTATTATGCGTAACCCTCATCAATTCCATGATAAAAATGGGCAAGGTTATGCTTTATTGACTAAGCTGCTGATTGAATTGGATAAAATAAACCCGCAGGTAGCGTCGAGAATGGTCGGTCCGTTATTAAGTTTCAATCGCTTCGACCCACTTAGGAAAAAGTTAATGCAAGAAAGTTTGCAAACTTTGCAACAGCAAGACCTATCCAAGGACTTATTTGAAAAGGTTAATGCGGCGTTAAATGTGCAGGCGTAACTGGGACTTAAAAACGATAAAAAATGAGCAAGGTATTCCGTTTTCGCCTTAACCTGACGTATCGAGAATGTCAGCAATATTACCAAGGTGATTTTTCAGCAATTCAAGTGGTAGCGCATACTGGGCAGACTGTGCAATTTCCAGCGGAGCATATTCGTCAATTTGTAACGGCGTCCGGTGTGCAAGGGATGTTTGAAATGGAGGTCGATCATCAAAATCGATTTAGACAATTGAGAAAGCTTATATAGCGCAAGTTTAACTAAAAATAGAACAAAAGCTCTTATGACAACAATACGTTACATAAGTTGCTCATATTTGTAGCTAACTTCGCAGGAATGTAATTTTAACCTTGCGCACTGTTACAAATGGTGTAATTATTAGTGCTATTAAGCTCATCCGATGAGCTAAAAATTCTCATAAAAAAAATAATCTAGAGAGAACTAGGGGAGAAGAAAATGACCAGAGGGGCACACAAGTCTGCATTAAAGCCACTTGTTACCAGTATCGCGACCGCCTTGTTAGCAATGCAGTCATATGGTGGTAATGCAGCCAGCTTTGATTTGGGTGATTTTGAAATCACATTTGATTCAACATTTTCGGCGGGTGCCAGCTGGCGTGTCGAAGATCGTAATTTCGACAAATACATCGCAAAAACCAACAACCAAACATTTGACTGGAGCGGCTACAAAGCCTACGCACCACAATATGCAAATACCCAAGTTTGGGGAAGTTATGGTGCATATTCAGCAAACAATGACATGGGTAATTTAAATTACGACCCAGGTGAAAGTTTCTCTCAGGTGCTTAAAGGTTTCCATGAATTAACGGTTGATGCCGGCAGTTACGGCGCTAGAGTATCTTTCATGTATTTTAAAGACTTTGGTGTTGAAGGCATTAGCCACAAAGATCCAGTATCCGGTGCAGAGTTTGATCCTTGCCGCGATGAAAAAGCCAAAGAATTGGTTTGTGAAGATTTCCGCATATTAGATGCATATATTTACGCAGATTTTGACTTTAACGATGGTATGACACCTGTTTCTGTTAAAGTTGGTGAGCAAGTATTGTCTTGGGGTGAAAGTACATTAATTCCTCACGGTATTAATGTGAGCCCAGTAGATATTGCTCGTCTTAAAGCACCGGGCGCAGACTTAAAAGAAGCCTTTATTCCTACCGGTATGGTGTGGGCTAATGTCGGTTTAACCGATTCGCTATCATTAGAGGCGTTTTACCAATACGAGTGGCAAAAAACATACTTGCCAGTACCAGGTACATATTTCTCTACCAATGACTTTGCTGGTGACGGCGGTCAATACAATAATATTCAGTTAAACTTTGCATCGAACCCAGATATGGGTAGAGATGAATTAGTTAAACAACTCAACGAAATTGGCATGTTAGCTGCCGGGGGCCAAACAGACCCTACAACCTTAGGCAGCATGTACTTGGCATATCCTACTAAATATGCGCTTCGTGCCAACAATATGGATCAAGATGCCAAAGACTCTGGTCAATATGGTGTCAAGTTAGGTTGGTTTGCTGAAGACTTAAACTACACCGAATTTGGTTTTTACTATATTAATTATCACAGCCGTAGACCTCTGATCTCAGGTGTTACGTCTGATTTTACAAAAGCGCAATCTGATATTCAGTATTTAGCACTAGCACAAGCTGATGGTGGAATTACTGGCGATGATTTAACTGATTTGGCCTCATTTGTTAAGGGCGTAATCGTTTACCCTGAAGACATTAAACTACTTGGTTTTAGCTTTAACACTACGGTAGGTACAACGGCTGTTTCTGGTGAAATTTCATATCGTCAAGATGAACCATTACAAATTGACGATACAGAATTATTGTTTGCCGCTATGCCTGAGCAATTAGCAAACGCTGGTTTACGTGAAGACTTAGCAGGGCTTTCACAGATGAGTGGTGAAGCGAGTCAAGTTGAAGGTTGTGATATTCCTGAAGCGGGTGTTCAATCTGGTAATACCGGTACTGGTTATTGCTTGATGGATACAGTTCAAGCTCAGTTCACATTAATCCAATCTTTTGGGCCAGCATTAGGTTTAGATAACCTAGCAGCAGTTGCTGAAGTGGGTTACATCTCTATTCCAGATTTACCTGAACAAGATGTATTGCGTTTCAACGCCCCTGGTACACCGAGATCTGGTTCAACGTCAGAAGATATCGCTGGCGGTATATTAGCTGGTGTTCAAAATGGCGAAGATCCTGAGACATATTTCCCAACAGAAAGTGCTTGGGGTTATCGTTTAATCTTGGCTGGTGAAATTAACCGTGTATTTGGTTCATACAATGTGAAACCTAAAATTGTATTTTCACATGACGTAGACGGTATTACTCCGGATCCTCTGTTTTTATTCCATGAAGATAAAAAGTCACTTGGCTTGTCACTTGATGTCGACTATCAAAGTAATTTGACATTCGGCGTGTCATATAACTCGTTTTTCGATGGCGTAGGTACATCTCATCAAATCGAAGACCGTGACTATGTATCTTTCAACGTTAAATATTCACTATAAGGGTAAGGTATAAAAATGAACAAAATCACCTTATTAACTTCGGCTCTTACATTTGCATTAGCGTCAGCGGGTGCAAGTGCGAAAATTTCAGAAGCAGAAGCAGCTAAATTATCAAAAGAATTAACACCAATGGGCGCAGTTCGTGCTGGCAATGCTGATGGCAGTATTCCTGCTTGGCAGGGCGGTATCACTGCACCTCCAGCTGGTTATTCTGCAGGCGATCATCACCCTGATCCGTTCCCTAACGACAAAGTTCTATATACAGTTACTAATGCCAACAAAGACCAATACAAGGATTTGTTAACGCCTGGTACGGTGAAGATGTTAGAAACATATCCAGACACTTATAAACTGGATGTTTATCAAACACGTCGTACAGCTTCGTATCCGCAGCATGTCTACGATGCTACGATTGCTAATGCTACCCGCGCAGAATTAGTTGAAGGCGGCAATGGTTTAAAAGGTGCAGCGATTGGTGTTCCTTTCCCAGTTCCAGCAAATGGGTTAGAAGCTATTTGGAATCACATACTCCGTTATCGCGGTGTTGGCGCGACACGTAATGGTGGTCAAGCAGTACCTACAGCTGATGGTGATTTCACTTATATTGGTTTTGATGAATCAATTATGATTGATTATTCAATGCCTGATGCAACGCCAAAAGCGTTAGAAGAAAGTAATATTGTTTTCCGTTTCAGACAACAAATTACCGAACCAGCTCGTTTGGCGGGTACAGCATTATTGGTTCATGAAACGTTAGACCAAATCAAAAAGCCACGTCAAGCTTGGACTTATAACTCAGGACAGCGTCGTGTTCGTCGTGCACCTAACGTGGCATATGATGCACCTGGTTCAGCGTCTGATGGATTACGTACTACAGATGACTTTGATATGTATAACGGTGCTCCAGATAGATATAACTGGAAGTTAGTTGGTAAACAAGAGTTATTGATCCCATACAACAGCTACAAGTTACACAGTGATTCATTACAATATGAAGACATTATTAAAGCTGGCCATATTGCTACAGACGTTGTTCGTTGGGAAAAACACCGAGTCTGGGTTGTTGAAGCAGACTTGAAAGACGGTATCAGCCACGTATACAAAAAACGTGTTTTCTACATTGACGAAGACAGCTGGCAAATTCATATCGCTGATATGTATGATAATCGCGATGAACTGTATCGCGTAGCGGTTGCTTACGGGTTAAACTACTACGAAATTCCAACGCACTGGAGTACATTGGAAGCATATTACGACTTAAACTCACGTCGTTATATTGCAATTGGTTTAGATAACCAAGAAGACATGTACGACTTTGGTGTTAAACAAACAGAGCGAGACTACACGCCAAACGCGCTCAGAAGAGCAGGTAGATAGTCCGCAAAAACGGTTGGTTTTACCAACCGTTTTTATTTTTACCCTATATCCAAACCTTGTTTATACTTATCTTTTAAAATTCCAATACCTATATGAAATCGACAATGCATAAACGTTTTATTCAAAACATTCTTTTTATCATCTTGGCAAGTTCCAGCGCTGTCGCGCAAAACATAGAGCCAATGAAAGCTGAGCCTTCAAAGCTAGCGAGTAAGTTTTTATTAACTGATATTGCCAGCACGGGAAACAGTGTTGTAGCCGTCGGTGAGCGCGGCCATATTTTAGTTTCAAACGATGGCGAAACTTGGCAACAAGCTAATGTACCAGTGAATGTTTTGTTGACTTCTATTTCATTTAAAAATGAACAAGTTGGGTTTGCAACAGGTCACGATGCTACATTAATTAAAACGGTTGATGGCGGGTTAAACTGGTCGTTGGTGCACTATGAGCCCAAACTAGATAAACCGTTTTTAAGTATAATCGCTAATAAAACAAATATTATGGCTGTCGGTGCATATGGTTTGTTTATGAGTTCGAGCGATGGCGGCGATGAATGGAATATTGAATTTCAGGATGAGCTTTTATTAGAAGGAGATAAAGAGTACCTCGATGAGCTGAAGGAGTATGAACCTGATCTATACTTAACTGAGCGTCAATTTATGCTACCTCACTTCAATGACATTACTTTGATCTCGGGTGAATACTTTTTAGCGGGAGAAGCTGGATTTCTAGCAACTAGCGTTGATGGACAAAATTGGCAACGTATTGAAACAGATTATTTTGGTTCCTACTTTTCGGTGATAGGTAATGGTAATAAGCTTTATCTAGCCGGTTTAAGAGGTAACCTATTTGAAAGCAATGATGCAGGCCTTTCTTGGCAAAATATAAATACGGCAGAACCAGCGACGATTAATTCTGGGTACGAAACGTCTGAATTTAGTTTCTTTTTTGCCAACTCTGGCAACTTATTTTATCGAATCAACAATGGTGAAATGCAACATCATGTATTTGACGATGGAAAGGCCATCTTGTCTGGTTTGGTATTTGATAATCAATTAATACTTGCTACTGAAGCAGGTATAAAAAAGCTCGACGTGTCTGAGTTAAGCAGTAAATAGGACGAGAGAATAATTCATGTTTGTTAATAGTTTAGAAAAGTTGTTATTTAGGCAACGTCCACTTGTAATTATTGTTTTTGCATTTTTGACTTTGTTTTTAGGTTATCAGGCTTCAAAAATACAACTAGATGCCTCATTCAACAAAAATATACCGTTGAATCACGAATATATGAAAACTTACGTCAAGCACAGTAAAGACTTTGGCGGCGCAAATTCCATTTATATTTCTGTGTGTGATAGAGACGGTCATATCTTTAATCCGGAGTTCTTCCAAAGTTTAAAAAATGTTCATGATCAATTGTTCTTTATTCCGGGCGTAAACCGCACATTAGTGACGTCTTTGTATTCGCCTTCAACTCGATTCATTGAAGTAGTTGAAGATGGGTTTGCCGGTGGCCCAGTGATACCTGCCGACTTTAGTGCGGATGAGCAAGGTTTATCGGTAGTTAAACAGAATATCGAAAAAGCAGGGATTGTTGGTCGATTGGTTGCTGACGATTACTCTTGTGCCATGGTGTCGAGCCAATTATTAGAGATTAACCCAGAAACCGGTGAAAAGGTCGATAGCATCGCGATTGCAAATTTATTGGAAGAACAGATCCGCGAAAAATTTGAAAATGACAAAACAAGTATTCACATCATTGGTTTCGCTAAGGTCATGGGTGACGTGGCAAGCGGTGCTAAAGATGTAGTGATGTTTTTCGGCATTGCCATTGCTATTACGGCATTAATGGTCTGGATTTTCATTCGTTCAGCGTTGCTTACCGTACTGCCAATAGTTTGTTCTTTCATTGCGGTTATTTGGCAATTAGGCATGCTGAACTCCATAGGCTTTGGCTTAGATCCTATGTCTATCTTGGTACCGTTTTTAGTCTTTGCTATTGGTGTGAGTCACTCAGTGCAAATGATTAACTCGATAGGAAAACGTGTACATGAAGGTATGAGCGCTAAAGAAGCCAGTAGCGCGAGTTTTGTTAAGTTGCTTATACCAGGTGGTGTGGCGCTACTCTCAGATACAGTCGGTTTCTTAACCTTATTAACTATAGATATTGGTATTATTCGTGAACTGGCGATAACGGCGAGTTTGGGTGTTGCTGTAATCATCTTTACTAACTTATTTTTATTGCCAGTACTCTCTTCGTATATCGATTTTGATAAGCAATTTAAATCGCAACCAGAGGGCACACACGATCATATTTGGCAAACTATGTCTAAGTTTACTAAGCCAAAGTTTGCGTCCACCATAATTGCCATTACTGCGTTGTTGTTCATGTTAGGACACATTAAAAGCCAAGAAATGAAAATAGGTGACATGCAAGCGGGAACACCGTCATTGCATGAAGATAGTCGTTATAACCAAGATACCTTTTTGATCACCGACAGGTATGCGATATCTACCGACATTCTAAAAGTAATTGTCGAGACGAACGATGATAACTTAGACGATGACATCACTTACGATTGCACCAGTTATCAAACTATGGATTTGATAGATCGTTTTCAATGGCGTTTAACGAATGTCGAAGGTGTTCAATCAGCCATTAGTTTGTCTAGTGTGGCCAAGGTCGTAAACACGGGTTACAACGAAGGTAATTTGAAGTGGCGCACATTACCACGTAACCCAGCAACCTTGGTTCAGTCAACTGCTCGAGTAGAAACTAGTACAGGTTTGCTGAATCGTGACTGTAGCGCGATGCCAATCATACTGTTTTTAGAAGATCACAAAGCAGAAACGTTAGAGCGTGTAGTTAAAGCGGTAAAAGATGCCAAACTGCAATTGGATACTGACAATGTGACTTTCCACCTAGCGTCAGGCTCAGCAGGCGTTATGGCTGCCACAAATGAAGCGGTTAAAGCGGCACAAGTTCCTATGCTGTGGTATGTTTATGGAGCAGTTATAGCCCTGTGTTTATTGAGCTTCCGCTCAGTGAAAGCGACAATTGTTGTGGTGTTACCGTTATTTGTTGTATCAACATTAGCGCAAGCACTCATGGTTTATTTAGAAATTGGTCTAACCGTATCTACAATGCCTGTAATAGCTTTAGGTGTAGGTATTGGTGTCGACTACGGTATTTACATCTTATCGACCATGGTTGATGGGTTACGTAAAGGACAAAGCTTAGGTCAAGCGTATTTCTTAGCGCTTAAAGAACGTGGTAGCGCTGTATTGTTTACAGGGTTAACGCTGGCGATAGGTGTAAGTACTTGGGTATTCTCAGCACTTAAGTTCCAAGCTGACATGGGTGTGTTACTTACTTTCATGTTCTTAGTGAACATGCTTGGTGCAATAATCATCTTACCGGCGCTTGCATCATTTCTGTGGAGTAAACAAGCAAAATAATTTTTAATTTATTTTTTGCATAAATATATAAAAAAGCGGCGTTAAGTCGCTTTTTTATTTAAAGCCTCTGCATATCTTTTAATTTCTTTTAAAGTATTGAATATTCAGGGGTTCTACCAGTTAAAAATAAGCTTCAATTAATTGAAAAATGGGTCTAAACTGACAAGGTCATATCAACAAAACAACTATAAAATCCTACAAAAAAGGAAATCAGTAATGACCTTGTTACGCAATTCCTCTTCCGTGATATTAAAAAATATCTCGGAACTTATACAAGAAAAATTACCTGCAGAACGACAATCATTGATAGAACAATTTATGTCACAGTTGTTCGAAAATATCGCACAGGAAGATTTAGACAACCGCATCGATGAAGACTTATACGGTGCAGGGCTGAGCTTGTTTAACGACTTTGACAGCGCTTCAAGTGACGAGCCTGTCATTCGAGTTTTTAATCCTGAACAATCAGACAATGGTTGGCAATCAGAACATACCATAGTGCAAATAGTGGTAAGAGACTTACCGTTTTTGGTTGATTCGGTAAAGATGGCGCTTAATCGTCTAGAAATTACCTCGCATTTGCTATTACATACGCCAATTAAAGCTAACCGTGAAAGTAACGGTAACGTAAAAGAATTCGTAAATCTTAAAAGTGGTGAATCAACTCACCAACAAACGGTGTTTTTTATTGAGGTCGATCGTCAGTCAGAAAAATCACAACTAGACGTTTTAGCAAAAGAAATGGCTACTGTTGTTGAAGACGTAAGTGAAACTGTTACAGATTGGCAGTTAATGCAAGCCAAACTTGAAGAATGTATAAAAGAAGCTGAGACAGCTAAAGCGAAAGACACGGCAAAACGAGACAAAAGTGTTGAGTTTTTAAAGTGGGTTGCAAATCATAACTTCACCTTAATGGGTTACCGTTCATATTCGGTGTCAAAAGTAAAAGGCGACACTGAGATCTCCAGTGAAGATGATACGTCACTTGGCTTAATGAAAGGGCGTCCTAGCAGCAAAAAATATTTATCATCGTTGTCCGATGTAGGCAGAGCAGAATCGTTATCAGATAACCTACTGATTTTAACGAAAACTGGTACTAAATCTCGCGTTCATCGCCCAGCGTATATGGATTATATTGGTATCAAACGATTTGATTCAAAAGGCAAAGTAATTGGCGAGCATCGTTTTGTAGGTCTTTACGCTGCAAGCATTTATAACTCCAGTGTACGCGATGTACCTTTGTTGCGTGATAAGTTAGATAGCATTATGGAAAACAGTTCTTTTGCGACTGGCAGCCATGGTTATAAAGCGCTTCTTAATGTATTGGAAACTTACCCTCGTGACGAGTTGATCCAAGCTCCTGAGGAACATTTAAGTGAAGTCGCTACTGGTGTATTGCAAATGCAAGAGCGTGACACCACGAAGCTTTTTGTTCGTAAAGATACTTACGACCGCTATTACTCTTGTATGGTGTTTGTGCGCAGAGAGCGATACAACACTAAGCTCCGTCGCGATACACAAGAAATTTTACGAGACGCTATCGATAAAAATGGCGACGTCGAATTTACAACTTACTTTTCAGAATCACCACTTGCTAGGACGCATTACATTGTCCGAGCTCCAAGTCAGGGCGTTGAAATTAACGTGAAAGAAATTCAAAACAACCTAATCGAAGCAGCCCGTACATGGGACGACAAACTAGAAACCGCGCTTACCAAGAAGTTTGGTGGCGCCAAGGGTAAGGATTTAGCGTCTCGTTATGCGAAAGGTTTTTCCCGTGGTTATAAAGAAGAAATTTTACCTTCGACTGCGACGGTTGATATCTCCTTTTTGGAAAAGTTATCTGACGATAACAAGCTAGAGATGTTGTTTTATCGCTCGCAAGAGTCATCTGATAAAAACGCAGTTCGCATGAGCTTGTACCACAAAGATGAGCCTATTCATTTGTCGGATGTATTGCCTATTTTAGAAAATTTTGGTTTACGCGTCATTGGCGAAACACCATACGCAGTTGAAACTGAAACTGGCGAAAATTGGGTAATGGACTTCACCATGAAGTTAACTAATGGTGATAATACGGATTTCAAAAAGACTCAAACCCTATTCCAAGATGCCTTTGCCGCAGTTTGGCAAGAACAACTGGAAAATGATGGGTTTAATCGTCTGATTTTAGGTGCGAAATTAAGTGGTCGTGAAGCGTCAGTCATTCGAGCGTATGCTAAATATATGCGTCAAATCGGTGTTACCTTCTCACAAGCGTATATTGAATCAACGTTTGATCGTTACCCAGAAATAGCGGGACAACTAGTACAGTTATTTAGTCATAAATTCAAACCAGGCAAAAATAGCGAGAAGAAATACGAAAAAGCTAAAGAGCAAGTTATGCAAGAATTGGATAACGTTGCCAACTTAGACGATGACCGTATTATTCGTTTATATATCACTTTGATGGATGCAACGCTGAGAACCAACTTTTACCAAGCGGCAGCCGACGGTACAGACAAACCGTACATCTCATTTAAGTTGTTACCAGCGAAAATTCCTGAGGTGCCTTTACCTCGACCTAAATTTGAAATTTTTGTTTACAGCCCACGAATCGAAGGGGTTCATTTACGTGGTGGTAAAGTGGCTCGTGGTGGTTTGCGTTGGTCAGACCGTATGGAAGATTTCCGTACCGAAGTACTCGGCCTAGTTAAAGCGCAGCAAGTTAAAAACACGGTAATTGTGCCAAACGGTTCAAAAGGTGGTTTTGTTTGTAAGCAATTAGATAAGGTGTCCGGTCGTGATGAGTTTTTCGCGGAAGGACAAGAATGTTATCGCACATTTATCCGAGGGTTATTAGATGTAACCGACAACATTGTTAAAGGCGATGTAGTACCACCTAAGGATGTTGTTCGTCATGATGAAGATGATACGTATTTAGTAGTTGCAGCTGATAAGGGAACGGCAACATTTTCTGATATCGCAAACTCTATTTCACAAGAGTATAACTTCTGGTTAGGAGATGCTTTTGCTTCTGGTGGCAGCGTAGGTTATGACCATAAGAAGATGGGTATTACAGCTCGCGGTGCATGGGAGTCGGTTAAACGTCACTTCCGTGAGATGGGCATTGATTGTCAAACCACGGACTTTACTTGTGTGGCTGTAGGTGACATGGCTGGTGATGTATTTGGTAATGGTATGTTGTTGTCAAAACATATCCGTTTGCAAGGTGCATTTAACCACATGCATATCTTTATCGATCCAGATCCAGACTCAGCAACTTCTTATCCAGAGCGTAAACGTTTATTCGAAATGCCACGTTCATCTTGGGAAGATTACGATAAGAAACTTATTTCCAAGGGCGGCGGTATATTCTCGCGCAGTGCTAAGTCGATTGAACTAACGCCAGAAATGAAGAAAATGTTAGGCACTAAAAAAGCCAGCCTAACGCCAAATGAATTGATCAAAGCATTATTAACTATGCCAGTCGATTTATTCTGGAATGGTGGTATCGGTACTTACATTAAGGCTAAGTCGGAGACGGACGCGCAAGTTGGTGACCGAGCGACTGATCTAGTTCGTATTAATGGTAGTGAACTAAAAGCTAAAGTCTTTGGCGAGGGCGGTAACTTAGGTGCAACGCAATTGGGGCGTATCGAATATGCACAATCTGGCGGTCGCATTAATACAGACTTCGTTGATAACGTTGGAGGTGTAGATTGCTCTGATAACGAAGTAAATATTAAGATCCTTCTTAACCAATTGGTTAATGAAGGTGATTTGACTAAGAAACATCGTGATCAGTTACTTTATGATATGACGGATGACGTAGCATCAATCGTAATTAAAGATTGTTATCGTCAAACTCATTCAATTTCCATTACCCAGTTAAAAGGTGTGAGTTTGCTGAAAGAGCAAACCCGCTTTATTCATAGCTTGGAAAAAACAGGCAAATTAGATCGAGAAATTGAATTTTTACCAAATGACGAAGAGATCGCAGAGCGTCAAGCAAAGGGTATTGGCTTTACACGTCCAGAGTTATCTGTATTAGTTGCGTACGGAAAAATGGTGTTGAAAGAACAATTTGCTATCGATGAAATTGATCAAAATCCATATTATTTGTCGCATCTGATTGAAGCTTTCCCGGAAAAGTTACAGAAAAAGTACGCTAAACAAATTCAGCAACATCCGCTTCGCAAAGAGATCATAGCAACCAAGTTAGCTAACCAAGTGGTTAACGACATGGGACTAAACTTTGTTGTGCGCATGAAAGAAGAAACTGGAGCGTCAGTAGAAGAGATATTAACTTGTTACATTATGGCGCGTGAAATATTTGACTTGCCAAACTACTGGAAACAGATTGAAGCGTTAGATAATAAGATCCCAGCAATTGTGCAAACGGAAATGCTGCACCAGTTACGTCGCACCGTAAGACGCGCGTCACGTTGGTTCTTACGTCATCGTAATAAGTCGTTATCGCTTGAGCAAACGATTGAAATGTATAAACAAGCGTTTGATAAACTATCTACTAAGTTAGGTGACTATTTAGTTGAGAAAGAAGCGAAACAACTGGCAACAGCTCAAAAAGACTTCGAGCGAGAAGGCGTTCCATCTAAAGTAGCGGCTTATGTTGCACAACTGAGTTCTATCTTCTCAATCATGGATATTGCCGATGTAGCAGGCGTTGTAGAGCGTGACATTCAACAAGTTGCAAAATTATACTTCCGCTTAGGTTCAGAGATTGGTTTACATTGGTTCTTAGATCAAATTACTAATCAACCTGTAGGGAATCACTGGCAAGCGTTGGCTCGTGCGAGTTATCGAGAAGAACTTGATTGGCAGCAACGTTCGTTGACTTGTGCTGTATTGCAGTTTGACAAGAAAGTTAAAGACGTAGATACCATGTTCGAACGTTGGTTAGAGCAGTTTGCTGGCATATTAGAACGCTGGGAACACATGTTGGCTGAGTTCAAAACATCTGATACTCACGAGTTTGCTAAGTTCTCAGTTGCTTTACGAGAACTGATGCTTATTAGTAATCACTGCGATTCGTAAATTGACCGGTTTTTAAAGAACTAATTTTTAAAAGCAACTAACAATTTACAAGAGACAAGGTTAAAATACGCGCCACGTATGTGGGGCGTATTTTTTTATGCGTTTCTAAACCTATACCAATCTGCATAAAGAGTTGGTATTTAACCAATTGCCAAGGGAAATTTATGTTATTCGAGTTAGCAAAAAAATTCATGTTCAGTCAAGACGCAGAGTGGTCACATAACTTTGCCTTAAACAATTTACGACGATTTGCTAACACACCCTTGAACTTTATTTGGAAACAGAGTTTACCAAGCAAACCGGTAAAGGTACTTGGTTTAGAATTCCCTAATCCAGTTGGCTTAGCTGCTGGTCTTGATAAAAACGGTGAGTGCATCGATGGCTTTGGTGAAATGGGATTCGGTTTTGTTGAGATTGGTACTGTTACTCCAGTAGGGCAGCCGGGCAATGCCAAACCTCGTATTTTTAGATTACCAGAACAAAACGCTATTATTAACCGAATGGGTTTTAACAATCATGGTGTCGATAACTTAATCGAGAATGTTAAAAAAGCGCAATACAAAGGGATCCTTGGCATTAACATTGGTAAAAATAAAGATACACCAAATGAAAAAGGTCACGAAGATTATGTCATCTGCATGCAAAAAGTATATCAGTACGCCGATTATATAACGGTGAATATTTCATCACCGAACACCCCTGGATTACGTGATTTACAGTTTGGTGATTCACTTACAGTACTGTTGTCAGCAGTTAAAGAACAACAACTCATACTGGAAAAAGAACACGGAAAGTATGTTCCTGTCTTGGTAAAGATCGCACCAGATATGGATGACGTAGCAATAGAGCAAGTAGTAGAGTGCATTACTAAAGAAGGTATGGACGGCATTATTGCGACTAATACAACGCTTTCACGTGACGCTGTACAAGGTTTGCCGCATTGTGATGAAGCGGGTGGATTAAGTGGTAACCCAGTGACTGATATGAGCACTGAAGTCATCCGTAAAATCAGAGCGATTAATTCTGACGTTCCTATCATCGGCGTAGGTGGAATTAATAACGCAGAAACCGCTAAACAAAAATTAGAAGCAGGTGCGAGTCTAGTACAAGTGTATACAAACTTTATTTATCAAGGACCTAAGTTGATCAAAGACATAGTTGAAGGTCTGTAATTTTTACAAAATTAAGCTTTTCAATTTTTGCATACAAGATCAGAGTCAGTTACATTGAGTACCTGACTCTTTTTTATGGTGAACGGTTTTGCAACACGCTTGGATTCATTGGTTTTGGCAAATTAATCAAGATAGTCAACGACTTGAATTATGGCTGTCAGATGATATTTGTTTTGCGACGTCGTTAACGTCGCAACAGCTGAATACAGCATTCAATGAAAAAGTACCTTTTAACGCAGAAGATGCTGAGCTGTATACGGCGTTTCGCGATATATTGTGTCAAACTAACTTAGACCAACAAGCTCAGTTTTCTGTGGCAATTAATGCGGCGGTTAGTTGTAACTATCTTACACCGCTAGCGAGTAAAAGTTGGTATTTTCAAGCGATAGGCAGTAATGAACAAGAGTTTTTTGGTGGTGATTTTGTGCAGGTACAAAGCCAACGACAATCTAAATTAAACGAGTGTTCTTTGTACATGATCATTGAACCCGAGCAACAAGCTTCAACAGCTGTCTTGGTTTCAGAATCGCAACTTATTGATGAACACCGAGTGTTACGTCGCGGCCAGATAATAAAAGCACACAATGACCGATTCAAAAAAGTTCCCAAAGCCTAGATTAAACTATTTGGTATAAGACAATGAACAGAGCAATTATTTTAGTCGCCGATGGCTTAGGTATTGGCAGCAGCCCTGACGCAGATAAGTTTGATGATGTAGGTGCAAACACATTTCTACATATTCAACAGCATATGGAAAACATTAATAAGCCGTTAGTTATTCCAAACCTTACTCAATTAGGATTAGTTAAAGCTTGTCAGCAAGCTTCTCAACAATCTATCGACTTACCAGAACATGCTCTTTTCGGCAGCTTTGGTTATATGCAGGAAATTTCTTCTGGCAAGGATACACCGAGTGGTCATTGGGAAATGGCAGGGGTGCCAGTGTTGTTTGAATGGGGATACTTCACTGAAAGGCGTAACAGTTTTCCAGAGGATTTAGTAAATCGATTGGTTGAGAAAACAGGTGTCAGCGGCATATTGGGCAATCGCCATATGCCAGGAACGGATGCTTTAGTATGGTTTGGTGACGAGCACTGTCAAACCCGTAAACCAATTTGTTACACCTCAGTAGACTCTGTATTTCAAGTCGCGGCCCACGAACAGCATTTTGGTCTAGAGCGCTTATATGACTTTTGTGAAGCTGCTCGTGAAATTCTCGATGAATTTAATATCGGGCGTGTTATAGCAAGACCATTCTTAGGTGACTCGCCTGAGGAATATAAACGAACGGGTAACCGTCGAGACTATTCAGTACTTCCACCTTCTGACACTGTATTGGTTAAGCTGCAACAAAAAGGCGGCTCAGTGACCAGCATAGGAAAGATATCAGACATATATGCACATCAAGGTATAACGCATTCGATTAAAGCAAATGGTATTGATGCCTTGATGGATAAAACGATTGAACAAGTCCAGCAGGACTCTGATAATCACATTATTTTCACTAATCTTGTTAATTTTGATCAAGACTTTGGCCACCGCAGAAATATTGAGGGTTATGCCGATGCTTTGGAGTACTTTGATACTCGATTATCAGAGTTAATGTCTGTCATGAACGATGACGATGTGCTTTTCATTACGGCGGATCATGGCTGTGATCCAAGCTGGAAAGGTACAGAACATACTCGAGAATTCGTGCCTATATTAGCCTATCAAAAGAATAAAAAATCCGTAGAGTTAGGACATAGAGATACCTTTGCCGACTTAGGTCAAACATTAGCGGATATGTTTAAGTTGGCCCCAATGAATTACGGCACGTCGTTTTTACAACAAATCAAAAGTTGAACAATAGATGGATGATATAAAATTTGATCCCCAACAGACGGAACAAATAGTAACAAAGCTGCAACGATACTTTTCGACGGAATTAGACCTAGAACTTGAACAATTTGATGCTGAGTTTTTACTGCAATTTATTGGTAAAGAGCTAGGGGCCTATTTTTACAATAAAGGTCTGCAAGACGCCCGAGCGATTTTTGAAAACCGCCTTGAAACGATTGACGAAGATATTTACGCCGCTGAAAAAGACGTACTTTAGTGTGCTCTAGACAGATTAAAAGGTGCTAAATAGACTCTAAGTTATAAAGGGTTGCAAAGTGGTTTATAAGCTTTTTGAGCTTATTTTGAACCAAAGGTTCGACTTGATTTGGTTTGGCCATTACATGGTTCAATTCGTCGTTTGATAACATCACAAAAGTGTTGATAGTGGTATTTGACTCATCGTGGTGAAAAAGGGCGGTGGTATCAACGTCTGAAAATGTTTGCCACATTTGTGAGTTGTCTACTTGGTTGTCTAAAAATACTTGCTCAGGCATTAGCGTAAAATCCACCTTTAACACCAAGTCTTCGTCACCATACCAATCTACTTTCATGGTCTCGAAGTTTAACCATGCGCTTAGTTTGGTCATTAAGAAGTTAGAGCTTTTATCGCCTTTTTCAAATAAACCTTCACTTGTCACGTTAATTGGCAAATTATGATCCATAGTTTTCCCTGTCGATTTATTAGTTCAGTATCAATGCTTTAATGGCGGTATTTTCGAATTTGAATAAGAATGCCAAATTTCGGGTGATCTAAATAATGCAGATCACCAGAGTAGAAACGTCGGTTTTGTTTGAATGAGTAGTTTTTCAAATATTCAACCGTGACTAACTCAGGTGTGGTGTTCACCTGTTGTTGATTGGCTTGTGCTTCATTGTCTGGTTGCAGAGCCTGTAGTTCGACTGAATTACCTTCTTCTTGCTGTTCGTTGGGTAAAAGCTGATTAATGTTTACCTGCTCCGAGTGGAGTTCTCGATAATTAAACTCCGCATCAACAAACAAATAATGATTCAAATGCACGGTCACATACCCATCAAATTTATAAGTCTGTGCTGGCATTTTGTTGTGGTTTGGATAAATCAATTTACTATTCTTAAAATCAACGACTGCGCCTGTTTGCAGTTGTTGCATAAACTGCTCTAAATTGTTTTGTTGTTGATTTGCCAATATTTGCTCAGGTGACTGCTGAAACTCTGGCGCTAGTTTGTCCGCTAACTGGTTTAAAGCGTTTTCTGATTCTGAGTTGTCTTGTTGTATGAGTAGGTCGTCTGACAAATAATCACTGATCACTAAAGGCGCAGGTTTAGGTTTAACTATTGCTGAGCCATCATAACGAAAACGGTCTGACAAATTATCTCCTGCAACTATGTACAAAGGTTTTGCGTTCCGCTTAGATAATCCCGGTTGACGCCAACCTAAATGCAAAATTGGATTTAATTTAGGGTGCTTTTTTAATGTGTAATATTGTTCTTTCAGTTGTAGATTTTGATCGGCAATTAAATACACGTCGTGAAAATCATCGTGGTCACCACCTGTAACAACAGTGGGGATTTTATCTATCGGTACATGAGTGAGTTGTTGTTTATCCAGCGGTGGTAAATCATTAACCAGGTGCCAATAACCGGACAGGGACTCATTGGGCAACAAACATAAGTCGTTGGTAAACTGCCATCTTTGGTTGATTAATTGTTGGAAGTCTTGCACCTGTTGATAAAAGTCTTCAGATGTTAATTGTTGTTCTGTTGAGTCTTTTTCGTTAACGATTAAAGGGTTTTTATCTAGGTGGCACTCACTCAACTTATTTAACATCAGTGAAATGTCCGGTTGCAGAGCCTTACGAATAAGATCCCACTGATTGTTATGCAACATCGACTTAACGTCATTGTCGAATAACTCACGAGTATCTTGACCGCCCTTGCGCTCAAAAAAGATCATTTCCACTTCGAACCAGCGACCATCGGCTGATTTTATTCCTTCAACTAATTCTTCCGTTGGAACACGTTCTGTCTTGCGTTCATCATTTGTATCAGATGCAATGGCAAAAGGGGCAGAAAAGTAAACTAATGTCGATACTAACCAAGGAATACTGGTCAACTTTACTTTCGAAAATACCACTCTGACTACCTTTTTGTTTTGTGTTCAAAATCGTTAAGCATTGAATTTATCAGCTTTATTCTGTCCTCGGTATCTTTATTTTCTACCAAGAATTTTAATTTATTGGAACCTTCGAGTTTATAAACGCTCGGGTGTTGCTGAATCAAGCTGATCAAAAACACTGGGTCTACTTTTGTGTCATCAGAAAATTCAAAACTTCCACCTTTAGGGCCAGCTTCAATTTTTGCGATACCAATGGCTTGAGCTCTTTGCCTAAATTCGCTCACTTTAAATAGATTCTTGGTAGCATCAGGTAATAAACCGAATCGGTCAATTAACTCAACCTTGATTTCGTCTAACTCGTGTAAATTACTGCATGTTGCGATACGTTTGTATAGGCTAAGACGTATATTTACTTCGTGTATATAACTGTCTGGCAGTAGCGCTGGGATTCGAAGCTCTACTTCTGTTTGTTTTGAGGTTAATGCATCTAGGCTTAGCTCTTTACCCTGTTTTAACGCCTCTACGGCTTGTTCCAACATATCCATGTATAGGTTAAAACCGATAGTTTGAATTTGACCTGTTTGTTCATCACCTAATAATTCACCAGCGCCACGTATTTCTAAATCGTGGGTCGCTAAAGCAAAACCTGCACCTAAATCCTCTAATGATTCTATCGCTTCTAATCGTTTTACAGCGTCTTTTGTCATCGCTTTTGGTGGTGGCGTTAATAGATACGCGTAGGCTTGGTGGTGTGAGCGACCGACACGACCTCGTAATTGGTGAAGTTGCGCAAGCCCCAGCTTATCTGCACGCTCCATGATGATGGTGTTTGCAGTTGGCACATCGATACCGGTTTCAATAATCGTAGTACACACCAAGACATTGAAACGTTGGTGGTAAAAGTCGCTCATGATCCGCTCTAGCTCTTTTTCACGCATTTGTCCGTGCGCAACAATAACTCGAGCCTCAGGCATCAATTGTTCGATTTCTTTGGCACGTTGTTCGATGGTTTCTACATTGTTGTGTAAGAAGTACACTTGACCACCACGACTGGTTTCACGCAGTATTGCTTCCTTTATTAACTCTTTGTCGAACTTACGCACAAAGGTTTTAACCGCTAAACGTTTAGCCGGTGGTGTGGCGATAATGGATAAATCACGCATGCCACTCATCGCCATATTTAATGTTCGAGGTATAGGGGTTGCCGTCAGCGTTAATATATCGACGTCGGCTCTGAGCTTTTTGATGGTTTCTTTTTGTTTAACACCAAATCTATGCTCTTCATCGATGATCAACAAACCTAAATCTTTAAACTTGATGTTTTCTTGAATTAACTTGTGGGTTCCAACGACAATATCGATTTGCCCTTCTTTTAGCTGTTCTAATACTTGGGTTTGTTGTTTACCGGTTTTAAAGCGCGATAAAACCTCAACTTTTACTGGCCAATCTGCAAATCTATCGGCAAAGTTTTCATAGTGCTGTTGAGCAAGTAGGGTCGTAGGTACGAGTACCGCTACTTGTTTACCGTCATTGACTGCAACGTAAGCAGCGCGCATAGCAACTTCCGTTTTACCAAATCCAACGTCACCACAAACTAAGCGGTCCATAGCGTTACCGGACTTCATATCGTTGATGACGGAGTTGATTGCTTGTTGTTGATCGTCTGTCGCTTCAAATGGGAAAGATGCGGAGAACTGACGATATGAATCTCGTTCTAGTTGATACTGATAACCTGGCTTTGCTGCACGTTGAGCGTATATATCAAGTAATTCGGCAGCAACATCTTTGATTTTTTCAGCGGCTTTTTTACGTGCTTTTTCCCAAGCGTCGGAGCCTAATTTATTAAGTGGTGCAGATTCGCTTTCACCACCTGAGTATCGACTCAACAGATGTAAGTTACCAACTGGCACGTAAAGTTTTGCTTCATTGGCGTATTCAATGGTGACAAATTCGCTAGCGACATTACCTGCATCTATGGTTTGTAAGCCAAGATAACGTCCGACGCCATGTTCGATATGAACAACCGCTTGACCAATTTGCAACTCTGCCAAGTTTCGAACTAATGCATCGGTAGAGATAGATTTTTCTCGACGGTTACGGCGCGTTCGAGTTACTCGGCTGCCGAGTAATTCAGTCTCGGTAATAAAGGAGATAGGTCTTACGTCACCCGAAATGTCCACCATCATTTGGAAGCTATGTTCCAAACTTGAGATCACAACACCTAAGTCTTTATCTTGTTTAATAAATTCGTCGATAGACTTAAATTCAGTGGGTTTTAATTGTGCTTGTTTCAATAATTCAAATAGGGTTTCACGTCGGCCAGCGGATTCAACATGGAATAAAACGCGTCCTCGCTGCTCTTTAACATCTAAAACATGAGCAGTAATCTTATTAAAAGGGCTCTTTAACTGACTATCAATACTAATGTCATCAAGTACTTGGGTATTCGCGTTAAAGTTACCGGCTGAACTTGGTAATACCGACTTAGTTATTTTTACTTGTGGCCATTTTTTGATATTGGCGAATAAGGCATCCACTTTTAAAAACAAATCGTTAGGTGAAAGCAGGGGCCTTAACTTGTCAACATTATAATTCTCATAACGTTTTTGACTGTCCGTTAAAAACTGTTCAGCGTGCTGT
>JABXID010000092.1 GCA_013373245.1 Gammaproteobacteria bacterium | reverse complement strand
TTTTTCTAGCGCTGCTTTTGCCTCTGAAAACTGTCTAAGGTTTAGGTATATTTGTGCCAGATGACTGTTAGTTTCAACAATATTTACGGTGTCATCCGTGTTGCTAAAAAAGCTTTCTGCTTTTTTTAGTGGGTTTAAGGCTTGCTGATAATTACCTTGTTTTAAGTGACTCTTACCTTGGCCCATATAGGCGTAACTCTCGCCAACTGTATCACCGCTGTTTTTACTGAATTCAAGAGAGTCTGAGTAGCTTTTCAGGGCTGCGTCGAAATCGTCCATCTGCCAATAGATATCAGCCAAATTATAATGCAGTACCGACAGTTGTTGCTGGTTTTGGGTAGGGGTCATAAATTCAATCGACTTTAATTGCGCCTCAACCGCACCTTCAAACTGATTAGTCAACAAGTACACCGCACATAAAGCATTGTAAAACGAACTCAAAACATCTGGCTCTGTGACAAAATCTATCGATTCATAAATTGTGGAAATATCTTCCATCGCTTGATGGGTGAGATTGAACGAACTGTATATGCTCGAACGAAAAGACAATGCTCGAACAATATTGGTTGCCGACTCCGATAACATAGCCGCTTTTACGGCTAAATCGATGTGTTTAAAAGTATTTGGCTTGTCGACTTTAAAATAATAATAAATAGCAAATCCCATTTGAACATGCATTTGTTCAGTAGGGGTGAGCTTAAATTGAGTGGCTCGATTGGCATAAATTAATGCTTCGTCGACATTTGAAAACTGCGCATAGAGTCGCGATAACCAAATGATGACTTCTTTGTTATTTGGATATTGTCGCTCGAGCGCCTGTGCCAGCTTTAAGGCCTCTTTTGGAGAAGAAGAGTCGAGTTCTTCAATTCGGTCTAATTGCTGTTGTAAACTCAAATGTCCGCTATATTCTTGCGAATAACTGGGGGAGGCAAGTAACAGCATAACTGCAACCAATACAATATTGGTTAGAGTTAAATAACTTGATCTACTACATTGCATTAAAGCTTTCCTTAGCGTTGATCAGGAGGTACATAGCCTGGTATTTTCGCCAGATCAACATCGTCAATTTGCTTTTTATCTAAAAATTGATGAGCGTATTCTAAGTATACTTTCTGATCGATGAAAACATCAAATAAGTCTGGATCTATGTGATGGTCGAGTTTCATAAAGCCCATAATCTTCAGGCATTCGCTTAGTTTTTTGGCCGGTTTATATGGACGGTCGGCAGCGGTAAGAGCTTCGAAAATATCGGCAATAGCCATCATTCGGGCAGGAACAGACATTTCATCTCGTTTGAGACCTTTAGGGTAACCAGTGCCATCCATTTTTTCGTGATGACCGCCAGCATATTCAGGTACCTTCCGCAGGTGTTTAGGGAAGGGCAAAGACTCCAACATATCTATGGTAACCACCATGTGATGATTGATGATCTCACGTTCTTCAGGCAAGAGTGTGCCCTTGGCAATACTTAAGTTTGCAACTTCGTTACTGGTCAATAAGTCTTGTTGATGTCCAGCGATAGTCACCTTATGTTTCTTGGCGATATCGGCGACTCGTTGTTGATCTTCCGGTCGCATGAATTCACCACCAACGTTTGACTTGCGCAAAAATTCGCGGTCGTCGTCGAAACCCTCTAATTTTTGTTGCAGCTCTGCCTCTAATGAATCAATTGGTTGTCCTTCTTTTAGAGCGTCGATGATACGTTGCTGGTATTGGTTTTTGGTTTCGACTTTTGCTAACTCAATTCGACAGTCGACAAGAGCAATTCGGTCAAAAATGGTTTCCAGTTTAGTGGATTTATCCATCACGACTTCTGGCGTTGATATTTTGCCGCAGTCGTGTAACCAACCGGCTACAGACAATTCGTATTTGTCTTTATCTTCCATAGTAAAGTCAGCAAGAGGACCGGTATTTTGAGCACATACTGCTTCTGCCATCATCATAGTAAGCTCTGGCACTCGATTACAATGACCACCGGTGTAAGGAGATTTTTCATCGATTGCGCGAGCGATTAAGCGAGTGAGAGATTGAAATAACTCTTCCATGTCATCAATCAACTGGCGGTTAGTAAGCGCTATGGCTGCCATTGAACCGAGCGACACAATTATTTCTTCAACTTCTGGTGCAAAATCAATGATTTCATTATCTTCAGTTTGTGCATTGATAAGCTGTAAAACCCCGATCATTTCTTGTTCGTGGTTTTTCATTGGGATAGTTAATACCGACTTAGTGCGATAGCCTGTATTTTCATCCATGCGCCGAGCGGCACTCATGTTGAAGTCGCCTTCTTGGTAGGCGTCGGAAATATTGATGATTTTGTTGGTGGCTGCGGCGTAAGCCACTAACGCATTGCTGTTCGGTTCACCGTCGATATACATGGGGATAGTTGGAAAAGGAATCGGTTTGCCCGATGTACCACCCATGTACATGTTTAGTGTGTCGTTCAGCAGTGTTTCAAACTTTAATTCTTTGTTGGAAGTAATTGAGTATATGGTGCCGCCATCAGAGTTACTAAGTTGCTTAGCGCTGGTTAAAATGGTTTCAAGCAGCTTGGTGGTGTCCTGTTCCCTAGTAAGCTCTGAGCCGATATTTATCAGGTGTTTAAGGGCAGAGCTGCTTAACTCACTGTTCATGTGTGTACTCTGATTAAATGGTTATTATTTGTTGTTCTTTGGCAAAAAAAATATTGGAACTTATGTTCATGGCGTCGATTTTATTTTGCCAATGATCAATATCGTCGTCAGTGCGATCAGGGTCGTGACTGTAAATGGCCACTTGTTTAATGTGACTTGTTTCCGATAGCTCAACCACTTCATTGATCAACGAATGTCCCCAACCATGTTTTAACGGCATGTCTTGTTCTATATATTGACCGTCATGAATCAGTAAATCAACGCCCAATAAAAACTCTTTCCATTCATAGTAACTGGTTTGAGGAGTTTCCGGTGGTGATAGCTCATTGTCGGTGACGTAAGCAACGCGTTTTCCATCGTGCTCCACCAAATAAGCTGAACCGCCATTTGGGTGGTTTATGGTGCGTCGGTAAACGTTAAAATGATTGATTTTAATCGGCTGGGTCGACCAATCTGGCGAATGGAAATGCAAGCTAGCTCTCAGTTCGTGTTCATCCAGAGGGAAATAACTGCCATTTATTTGTTCTATGATTGCACGTGGTTTATTGGGCGTCGTTTCGCTTGGGTAAATATGGATGTTGCGATCGGCCTGATAAATCGGTTTAAAAAATGGAAAGCCTTGAATGTGATCATAGTGATTGTGGGATACCAACAAGTGCACATCTTCATGATTTTTCACCATTTCATCGCCGAGTACTCGAATGCCTGTGCCGGCGTCGATGATCAGTTTATCTCCGCCATCCGATTCAATCAGAACGCACGCAGTATTACCGCCATATTTAAGCGTGGATTCTCCCGGAGTAGGACAAGAGCCTCTGGTGCCGTAAAAGGTTACTTTCATTTATATCTCTTCAGCTTAAGAGCTAATTCCATTTGTTTATGCTCCACCAATTACGTCGCCAATTAAACTATACGATGCTGGCGCCGTATCGTTTTGAGATTCTATAAATTTCAAAATAACGGTGTGTTGGTAATTATCAGGTGCGCTTGCAATGCCATGTAATATGATGGCGCCATCACTTGTTACATTGAGCTGCTCGAACGATGTAATGTCACAAACGTCGATATAAGTGTTACTCGTTTGGTTTTGACAGTCTTCAACTCCCGCAGGCATCCAATAACCGGGATAAGTTTGGTTTCCAAGTGTGGTATCTACGCTACCGTCGGCGCCATTAAATCGTGCAATAAACCCATAATCTCCCCTCGCGTATACATATAGCGAACCTGCGAAAGTGATTCGATCTGAATCATCAACAACCATGTCTTTAACTTCGTTGTCGTAACTGGTGTCGTTAATGTTTGAAATCATGGTACTCGCATCAATGGGCATATAGTCATAGTTGATATCTGAATTATAATTAGAGTTTAAGACATAAGAATCGCCACTCACATCAAACTTGTATAAGCCAAACTCAAAATCACTAGTGTGATAGCCTAATAACACTAATGAGTTATCGGAAAGTTCCGCCAGCTTTATCGGTTCAACTTCGGAAGTTACGGTTAACGCGTAATCTCCACTTGATGTTACCGTACCAAAACTGGAGTCGGTTAAACCGCTAGTACTTAATTTGAGCATAAATGTGTTGCTTACTGTATCTGTATCAGCGTTTCCGATAGCGATGAGTGTGCCGTCATCCCGAATTATTCCAGCCGTTAAAGTATTTGCATATGGATCTCCGAATGTGGCGTCGACACCAAATAACTGAGTAGGGGCAAACTCATAGTCAACAGAACCATTTGATGGACTAAACATTAAAGCGTATGCATCTCCGATTTCTACGTTTGAAGTGCCTATAATCGCAACTTTTTCCACCATTTCGTTATAGATAACTTCATTGATCGATACTTGCATTGCGAGCGTGTTGGAGACAGGGAAGCCTGACACTACATTGCCGTTACTGTCGTATTTGTGAACTATTAAACTGGTTGTACTCGATGAAGACTCTTCTTCTAACTGTAAGTAAATAATGCTGCCATCACTTAGCTCTACAAACTTAAGTGCTTCAAGGTAAAGATTATTAACTGAGTCACTATCTTGATGTATGTAACCTGGATATTGTGAATCGCTGAATGTTTGTAACCACTCACCACTATTTTCGTCATGAGCGGTTAGCGTATAGCCGTAATCATAATTATTAAAGTCTGAATAACGGTCTGTGCTCGTTAACACTTTGCCAGACGAGTGCACTATAGCGTCGTGTACTTGACTTGAGTCATAGGTTAAAAACTCGTAATCGATACGATTTGATTTTTCAGCTAAATCTGGTGGTAGGGCATTTACATCGACTTTTTCATAATAGATTTCAATTTCTGTGCTGGAGTTTTCGTTGGTTTTTTCGAAATTACTAAACACATACAAATTGTCATCGCCACTTTCGTGTAAGATTCGTGCTTGAATGTTGCTGGTGGTTGTAATGCCAGCGCCTAATGTATTGGTTAGTTCTTCGGCTGCTAAAGAAACGCCTAGCGTTGTAACTACGCCTGAAGTATCAAGTTGTGACGGTATAAGCTGTATCTGGCCAGAAAAATATCCTGTTTGAGTGACAAACGTTATATTGTCGTTGCTGTCTACCGCTAGGCCAGTAACTCTCTCGTTAACTCCAGCTATATAGCCTGCTGTGTAGTATCCATTTGTGTTAAAGCTGGTATCTAGGGCAAAACTTGATAAGTCGATTTTCGCAATTATTGCATCCAGCTCCGAGCTGTTAGTAATTGAACCAGCCACTAATAATTGGTCACTTGCAGATTGAATGTAGATAGTTGTATACATCTCTGTTGTGCCGCTGGTAGTTACACCCAAGTCAGCACCAGTTTGAGCAGAAGTAACAGTCGCTGAACTTATGTTGCCTTTGTCGAGTTTTGCCACTAGAAGATCATACGCTTCACTGCTGTTTTCAACATCGCCAAATACAAAAATATCGTCATTAGAATTGGCGACCATACCTTTTATGTATTCGTAGTCAGTTGTAGATGACGATAGGTTATAACTATTTGATTCAACCTCAACGCCGGACGTATCCATGCGGATTAACTTGAATGACGCTGGAGTCACTGATGAATCTTCAGTGCTGTTGCTTGCTAGAAATAAATCGTAATCCGTACCATTGTCGATGGCTAATAAATCAATGGCTTCAGAATGATCGTTTGTGGTTACTGACACTTCATATTTGCCGTCTGAGCTGAACGTATTGTCTAAACTACCATCTGAGTTCAAACGCACGATGATAGGGGTCTCGGTGGTATCGCCAGTACTGAGAATTTGCGAGCCCAATAAATAAACTTTATCCGTTGGTTGACTGATCTTAAGTTTTTTTAGAGTAAAGCCTGACAATGAGGTGTAATTGGTATCATCAATATTGCCATCGTTTAACGCACTGGGGGCGAGCTGTTTTCGACCATTAATGCCAAACGATAAGTCGAATGAACCGTCTTGTGATATTTTAGCGACGTAATATGTGTCTTTGAAATTATAACTGTCGTTTGATTTAACAAGAATAAAACGGTTATTGCTGTCGTCAATTACAGCATCGATAAGGTAATCGTTGCTGCTAATGTCGCTGTAGGTGCTAAAAGAGGCAATCCCTGCATTAGCAAAATTGGTGTCGAGATAAAGCTCAGTGTTTTCAACGACATCGTGTATGTAAACAATTAAAGTATAGTCTTCAAATAATGACGGATCATCGACTTGTGTTGCTTTAACTGTCAAGTGGTATTCAAATACGCTGTTATTGGCATCTCCATCTGCGTCAAGGCCGGCGAACATGCTATTAAACATTTCGTAATCGACAGGTGAAGTAATGCTGAACTCTATAGTATCTGTACTTGAGTCAATATCTGATAAGTAGGCCGTAAGTAACTCATCGTTGTCTGTAAATGTAATAGTGTAAGAATCACCTTCTGGATCGTGGGCGGTAACTATATAACCAGTGTTTCCTGTTTGCGACTCATCAAAGGAAAGGCTGCCATTTAATAGTAGAGATGGTGCTTCATCTATGTCGGTGATATTGAGAGTAATATTTTTTGTTGAGCTTTTGTTAAGGATATCAGTAGCTCTGACATTAAGGATATAGCTAGTTATAGTTTCAAAATCTAATTCTGCTGATGACAAAGTGATACTACCAGTGGATGGGTTGATATCAAATAAATTGAAGTCGTTACTTAAACTATAAGTGACAGTTTGGCTTTCAGGATCATTTGCTCCTACAGTCAACAACGTTGAGCCGACTGTAGTATTTTCAGGTGCTGTATATATAGAGCCTGATGCGAAGACTGGGGCTTCATTAATATTAGTTATATTTATGACAATACTTTGAGTGGCCGAATTTCCGTCACTATCAGCCGCGTTGACGATTAGGACATAACTGTCAGAATCCTCATAATCTAATTGTTCTGAGTTGAGAGTAACGATCCCATTAAATGAATCTATAGAGAACTTGTTTGAACCTTGTTGAATACTGTAGTTGACATTTTGACGTTCTGGATCAATGGCTGTTACTTTAAATAATGCAGAGTTTACATTTGTATTTTCAGATACAAAAAACGTGTTGTTGGATAAAAACTCAGGAGCTTCATCAATATCTCCTATATTTAATGTGATAATTTGTGTGCTTGAGTCTCCTGAAGAGTCAGTGGCAATTATATTGAATGAGTAAGATGGCGTTGTTTCATGATCTAAAGAACTGCTATTTAAAGTAACAGCACCGGTATCCGAGTTAATAGAAAATAGGTTAGGGGCGTCATCAAAGTCGTATGAGATTACTTGTCCGTCCGGATCTACTGCCGAAACCGTGAACAGTAGTGAACCTTCTTGTTGGTTTTCTGCAACCGAAAAAGTACTTTCGGACGTAAACTCTGGTGCATCTTCCGCGTCGAGGATAGTTAATTTCACTATCTGATTTGTATGCATTTCTTCGTTGTTATCTTGTGTGGCAGTCACAGTGAACTGAAGCTGAAACTCATTGTTGTCAGAACTTTCGTCTAAGTCATTTGCACTAAAGTTATTGTTTAACTCTTCGAAATCAAATGCCTTAATAATTTCAATATCCAGAGTGTCGCTTGAGTTACTGCTGTTAATAAAGTGATCAGTTAAAATACCTAGTTCATCTGACCAAGTAATAGTGTAATCGTCTCCTTCAACATCGACTGCTGTGGCAAGAAAGCCTGTTGCACCAACCTGATTTTCGTAAACAACGAGTGACGACTCAGCGACCAATAAAGGTTCCGTATCTATTTTGGTAATATTGACTATATACTCTAGGTGGGTATTGTATTGGCCTTCATCAGTTGTATAGCTATAGTTTATGGTTACTAAGTCAGTACCACCAAACTCAATTGATGGCGTATAAACAAGTTGATTATTTTCTATTGATAAAGCGCCATGTTCTGCAGAGAAGTTGGCGTCAATTATTGTTAAGTCAATGTCATTATTTTGTAAGTCGTCAATAATTATTAATTGTGTCAAGTTGTCCGTTTCCAACACTCCATTTTTGACACTAAGTACAACTAGCGCTGAGGTGCTTAGTAAAGTTCCATCAGTCACTTGATAGGTGAAACTATCTGTGCCTTCAAAGTTTTCATTTGGGGTATAGGTGAACCCTCCAAGTTCATATATTTGTATACTGCCTGATAAAGTTGCAATGGTCTGGTTGGGATCAAAGTTGACCTGATTTCCATTAATTGTGGCAATTTTAAGAGAGTCCCCATCAATATCACTGTCATTGCCAAATAAGCCTTGATTATTTGAGAGGGTCAGTAAGGAGTTGGCTGATAAAATATAGTAATTGTCATTAGCTATCGGGGCGTCATTTTTCGGCGTAACATTAATGGAAACAGTCGCTGAAGCCTTATTGCCGGCTGGATCTAGAACTTGGTACACAAGACTGTCACTGCCGGAAAAATTAGGCTGTGGCGTATAGTTAAAACTGCCATCAGTTGAAAGTAATAGGGCCCCATTTTGTGGCTCTGTAACAATTGACAG
>JABXID010000111.1 GCA_013373245.1 Gammaproteobacteria bacterium | reverse complement strand
ATTCAAAGGTTACCGTCCACAGTTCTACTTCCGTACAACTGACGTAACTGGTGCAGTTGAGTTACCAGAAGGCGTAGAAATGGTAATGCCAGGCGACAACATCAAAATGGTTGTTGAGCTAATCGCTCCAATCGCGATGGACGAAGGTTTACGCTTCGCTATCCGTGAAGGTGGTCGTACTGTAGGTGCTGGTGTTGTAGCATCTATCATCGCTTAATACTTAAAAGTATTTAGTTATAAAAGGCAGCTTCGGCTGCCTTTTTTGTTGCTTGTTTGTTTTGCTTCTTTAAAGTTATTCTGTATTTGGCATCGGCTAAAAGCTGGATTAGAATCTCTCTAAACTTATCGTAACATTATCATTTGTGTTGGTCCTATATGAAAGTTGCTGCTGTAATTATACTCTCGCTGTTTATACTAAATGCCTGTACTAAATCTCCAACAGGTCGCTCTCAACTCGCCTTTGTGTCCAAAGATAAACTAGAAAAAATGGGCACTGAGTCGTTCGAACAAATGAAACAAGAGCAAAAGATAAGCGAAGATAAAGAATTGACTCAATTTGTACAGTGTGTTGCGGACGCGATCACGCCTAACGTTAGTAAAGAAGCCCATGATGGTGATTGGGAAGTTGTTTTGTTTGACTCTCCTCAGGTTAATGCTTTTGCTCTACCAGGCGGCAAAATAGGCGTCTATACCGGCATCCTAGAAGTAACCGAAAACGCTGATCAGTTGGCAGCGATTATGGGGCACGAGGTAGCGCACGTTATCGCGAATCATTCCAATGAACGACTTTCGTCTAATCAAGCTGCAGCAGGTGTGCAGGCATTAGCAAGTGTGCTGCTCGCTGGTCAAGACGAATCCACTCAACAATATAGTATGGCGGCATTAGGAGTAGGCTTACAGTACGGTGTTTTAATGCCTTATGGCCGTTCACATGAGACAGAAGCGGATATTATTGGCCAAGAGTTAATGGCGATGTCTGGTTTTAATCCACAAGCGGCTGTTGAACTTTGGCATAACATGGCAAAAGCGAATAAAGATGCGCCACCTGAGTTTTTATCTACACATCCATCTCATGATACTAGGATTGAATCGTTAAATAATGAATTAATTAAAACGACTCCAATCTACAAAAATGCTAAGAAAAGCCAACAATGCATCAAACCGACTAATTGATTATTCTAATGACTCAAAGTTCGATTAAAAGTACAGGGTTGGTATCTCGGTGACCATTAAATCGGTAATTACGATTGGTTTATTTCGTGGCGCAAAGGTATTGCCTTTGTCACTTGTTCGTAAGATAGGTCGTATAGTCGGCAGAATTTTGATTGCACTCGACAAGCGCACTAACAGAGTGATCAAGCGCAATATAGAAATATGTTTATCGCATCTCACAAAACATCAACAAGAGTCACTTCGTAAAAAACGTTTAGCTAATATGGGGCAAACTTTGTTTGAGTTTGCTCACGTCTTTCTAAAATCAAAGGAGAGTGTTTGCTCACTTTGCAATTCTTTACCAGACACACATGAGTTTGCTAAGGCGATGCAGTCTGGAAATGGCACTATTGTTTTGGTTCCGCACATAGGAAATTGGGAGGTTATGAACTTTTACTTATCTCAATTTCAGCAGCGCACAATACTTTACCGACCTCTGAGAAACCCAGAGATAGATAAACTTTTTTGTAAAATTAGAGAAAAACTATGCACTAAATTGGTACCTATCGATAATACGGGAGTTCGCCAACTAATGCAGGCGCTAAGGCGTAAAGAGATGGTGGTTATGTTGCCCGACCAGGTACCTAACTTAAGCGGTGGAGTCTATGCTCCGTTTTTTACCGAGCAAGCGTTAACGATGACGTTAGCTAATCGATTAGCAGTTAAGGCGGATGCAAATGTATTTATAGGTGTTGCATACCAGACGGATAAAGGATTTGACGTTTCAATAGAACCAATGCAAAAAGCCTTTTACAGTACCGATTTGAGTCAGTCTACAGCTGAACTTAATCGCCATGTTGAACAATTAATATTACGACATCCAGCTCAAAATCAATGGGAATACAAACGATTCAAGTTCGGTCCTAATTTTCTGGAACGAGATCTTTATAGCAAGCAGCATCTTAATCTCTAATTAATTGTATGGAGGCTGAACCCAATCGAGCAATTTAAACTTTAGCTAATGCTCAATTTTGTTGATCCCTTGGCATTCTTAAGTATAATGCCCATCCCCACTTTTATGATTTCCCCAAAACTAATATGAACTCACAAAAGTGGTGTAACTAAAATTTGCTTTTAGTGTCAGTGCAGGGGCGTAGTTCCAATTGGTAGAACAGCGGTCTCCAAAACCGATGGTTGGGAGTTCGAGTCTCTCCGCCCCTGCCAATTCTTTCATGTAAATAATTGAAAGAAGGATTTTGGTAGAACAGCGGTCTCCGCTCTTACCATAAGAATAGTGATGGTTGGGAGTGCGAGTGTCGAAGCGGCAGCCAGTTCTAAAAGCAGTGTAGGTTTGAGCTTATTTTTAGCCCAAACTAACTTACGAAACTGTAAACGAAAAGGTGATAAAAATTATCTTTCCCTTTGAAGTTTCAATTTAAATAAAAGCATTAATTTAAGGTGTAATAATGAGTGCCAATGTAGAGCAGCCTAATAGCGGGCTAGATATAGTTAAATGGATTGTTGCCATCGCATTGTTAGCAGGCGCGGTCATCGCCAATAATATTTTTGAACAAGAGTCTGTATTGATTCGTGCTGCTGGCATCGTAGCCGCTGTTGTCATTGCGGGCTTTTTTGCTGCGACTACATTCAAAGGTAAAACATTTTTAGCCTTTGCAAAAGAATCTCGTACAGAAGTTCGTAAAGTGGTTTGGCCAACACGTCAAGAAGCGACACAAACTACCTTCATCATTTTTGTAGCGACGGCAATAATTGCAGTACTTTTATACTTTATTGATATGTTCCTTCGTTGGGGCGTTAACTTTTTAACAGGTGTTGGAGCTTAATTATGTCTGATGTAGAAAACAAAGAAACAACCGAAAAGTTACGTTGGTATGTAGTTCAAGCTTACTCAGGTTATGAAGCGCGTGTAGCAAAAGCACTTGAAGAGCATATTAAAATTAATGCGATGGAAGATTACTTTGGTCGTGTATTAGTGCCAACTGAAGAAATTGTAGAAATGCGTGCTGGTCAAAAGCGTCGCTCTGAGCGTAAGTTTTTCCCTGGATACGTTTTAGTTGAAATGGCGATGAATGAAGATGCTTGGCATTTAGTTAAAAACACGCCTCGAGTTTTGGGCTTTATTGGGGGCACTTCAGATCGTCCAGCGCCAATTACTAATAAAGAAGCGGACGCTATTTTGAACCGTCTTGAAGAAAATGTTGATAAGCCTAAGCCGAAAACATTGTTTGAACCAGGTGAAGTGGTTCGTGTTACCGACGGTCCATTTGCTGACTTTAACGGTGTGGTTGAAGAAGTAGATTACGAGAAGAGCCGCGTAAAAGTTTCGGTACTAATCTTCGGTCGTTCGACGCCTGTTGATCTTGAATTCGGTCAGGTAGAAAAAGACAAGTAAAGAATTTCGATTTAGTCAAGAAAAGATTACTAAATCTATTGTAAAGGGTCGCCATTGTCTATATAATGCGCGACCCTTTGTTTGTGTAGATGACTAGTTAATCGGCACAAACTCGCGGATTTTAATCGGGGAGCCGACAAGTAAGAAACCTCGTTCTTACTAGGCAATGACCCACTAATGAGGAAGCTAAAATGGCTAAAAAAGTAGAAGCCCTTATCAAGTTGCAAGTTGCAGCTGGTATGGCAAACCCTAGTCCACCAGTTGGTCCAGCTCTTGGTCAACACGGTGTGAACATCATGGAATT
>JABXID010000024.1 GCA_013373245.1 Gammaproteobacteria bacterium | reverse complement strand
GACTGACTGGATTTGAACCAGCGACCCCTGACACCCCATTAAGTCGTGCCAAGTAATAGCAAAGCCAGATGAGATAAGGGATTTAATCATATTTTACTGATAATAACTACAGTAAATATAGTCAATTTTAGTGATTCATAAAATATAACAAAAACAGTAAATTACGAAAGAAATAGAAAAGTTAGTACTGGATATTGTTACGGTGTAATTTGTTGTAATTGAATATATAAAAGACGACTTAGGAAAGCAATATTTAGATTTATTCCTTAATGAATTAGCTAATTTTTATGAAGCAAGCCGGTGAAAGTTGGATTGGATTATTGCGACAGGTTGCTACTGATTCAAAATCTCCTGTTAAAGTAATAGCTTTTTTGTAACGGGCTAAACATCTATTATAAAGTTTAATTCGAACTGATATTAAACTAGATAAATCCTTTAGCTAGAAGAGTCTGAACAAAAAATTGACCAGTACAACTCTAAAACTGATCACGTTTATTTGGATTAGGCGAAATTGAACTGCGTTAACCAGCTACATCCTGTTAAGTTCGATTGTGATTTTTTGACAAGTCTCAGGCTCATGCAACGCTATCCTCAAATTAAATAAGAGGAAAGCTCATGAAAGAAACACTCCTAGCAAGTCAAGCGGCGCCAGCCACACTTCTAATTGCAACTAACGAATGTAACGACGACAGTAGACCCAAAAACGAAGAACAACAATTGCCATTCGATATTATTGATATGACATTGCCATATTCAGTAATTAAAAAAGGCAATCATTCTCTAAGTCTTCCAATCACCCGTGTGCCATTTTTCTTAACAGATAATGACCGTATTGCTATAGAGTTGTTACCACTGATGTTGTCAGTTCGAATTGGCAAAGATGCAGGTGATATTTGGTCTGATTTAGTAAACGCAACTAATCCAAAACTTTATGATTATGAACTGCAAGAAGAAGAGCTTGAACATATAATAATTAGTAAGCTCATTAACCTAGGCAATGGTCAGGTGACTTTCACTGCTTTGAATGAGTTGGCCGAGCACTATATTGATTACCATGATGGCTTATGTTGATTCAATAATGAGGCTAATTGCACTGCAACAAAGCCTAGAGCAATCCGTTTACAATCAATTGTGTAGAGAATTTGAAGTCGACAACTATAAGCTAAAACACATAAGTACATTGGTTGTTAGTTTCACGCTCTCAGTGTTTTCTGCAAGTAAATATGATTCAGAAACCATAATGGCACAGGCAATCGACTTAGGTCGCTGTTATGTTACGGCTGACTTTATTTAAATAGAAAATGTTGACCGGCTCTTCTGCGCTCTAATTTAGAAGCTCACACTGTTTGTTACAGAATATCTAATAGGGTTACACTGGCTGCGTCTTAAATGTTTGGATGTGATTTTATAACGTATAAAAAACAGAAAAACCCATCACATGGGTTTTTCAATTAGAAACGTTTAATGCTTATCGGCAACGTTTAATAATCTTCTACCTCAGCCTCCAATTCATCAACTGCCGCTTGAAATTCTTGGACCTGAGTTTCTGCGTTCTTTACGAAAAATGAGAAGCTCTCTGTACAATGGATTTCGTCCATCTTTAGGCTGAAACAGCCATCTTCAAAGTCAAAATACGACTCTAACTGCTCCAAGTGCTTGCTAACGACTTCATCTGCTGATGTGTCTTCAAACTTTTTGTCCTCGTTTAGCTCATAGAACACCTGCTCTAGTGCATCACTGACAGTAACAGCAGACTCTAATGCGGCAATAGCATCTTGAAGATGGTCGGTGTAATTTTCTAACTCGTTCATTTTTTACCCTCGATTTAGTGAGTTCGAAGTTAGTCTAAATGAGAAGTTATTTGAACGGGAAAAAGTATCGTTTGTACTTACATTAAATGCGAATCATCGTAAAAATAGTCAGTAATTGACACTTACTTGATGAAAATTAGAGCAATAATTAAAAGCGCGCCAAATGCTGTAATGATCATGCGATATAAATGCTGTTCAAAATAACTAGCTGAACAGAACATCTTATTCATAGCTACAGTTTCCTCGAGTACCTGCCGTCTAAACAGTTCAAAGTCTGCGCCATCATATTTTCTCTTAAGTCTAGCGATGCGCTTAAGTCTTGCAGTTTGATTTTTATGGTTCATTGATTTTCCCTTTAAACAGGAGGTAATTATGGCGCCACTTAGACTCTATTACTAGGCCCACTATATACAAAGCGACAGTCTCACCGCGACTTGTCGACTGCAATCTAACTAACCAAGAACAATATCTTTTTTTGACGACTTTTTCAGATAAGGCACTCTAAATACCTGATTTAACATTGTGCAATACGAAGAAATTGCGCCCTGATAATTGAGTACAACATAATGAATTTTATTGCTTACTACCGAGTTTCAACACAGCGTCAAGGTCAAAGTGGCCTTGGATTAGAATCGCAACAGTCCATTGTTAAAGACTACGTTTCAAGGCAAGAAGGTAAGTTATTGTTCGAATATACAGAGATAGAATCTGGCAAGAAGAGTGACAGACCAAAGTTGCTAGAGGCTTTAAATCACTGTCAGTTAACGAACTCAACGCTGGTCGTGTCCAAGTTGGACAGATTAAGTCGTGATCTTCATTTTTTAACAACAGTGATGAAGAGCAATATTCAATTCTTATGTTGTGATCAAGAGAATTCTGGAACGCTAATATTACATGTACTTGCGGCCGTAGCTGAATCGGAAGGGGCTGCTATAAGTGAACGGACAAAGTTAGCACTTCAAGCAGCCAAAAAGCGCGGCGTTAAATTAGGAAATCCAAACTTTAGTGAGGTTCGAAATAATTGTACCAAGAATGCTCACGCTCAGTTTCTAGCAAACACAGTTAAGTATCAAAAAGCAATTCAGCCTGTAATCGAAAATATCAGAGCACAAGACATTACAACCTATACAGGTATTGCTAACGAACTAAATAAACTGGGTTTCAAAAGCCGTACTGGTAAAAAGTTTTATCCAACTACGGTTAAGCGCTTATTAGCCTAATGGTTAGCTGGTTTATTGTTGTCCCGCCAAGACTGGATAGTGACGTTTATGTAAATCATTTCTGCCCCAAAGTGTGTTAACGTAAATGCTCTAAAGGTCGGCTTTTAGTTGTAAGAACGACCATTAATTTTGTTTTAACAAAGAACTTAAATTCTATAAAGTTTTCGTTCTATTAAGTCTTTGCTTCCAAATGTTAGGTATTTAATGCGGTAAGCGACTTGTGACTTCTTAACAATAATGTTGTGAAAATAAACGTAGCATAATCAATAAAGTTGCTACTAGAATAATGATTAACTAAGCTAAAATAGCTTTCATATTAACAAGCCCTCTATAGCGAATTCAGATGCTTTGTAACAGAAATGTTTGCTTGTTAATGCCATGTTGCAAAGTGTAAATAAGTTTAATGTAGATTAATCATGGTTCTAAAAAGTAAAAACTGGCTCATTCTTTTATTTACCGTAGCCGCATGTATAGTTGGCTTTCTAAAACACGCTCAAGTTGTTCTAGAAAAAGGAGAGCTCAACGAAATTAAATCAGCAGAACTAGCATTGTCAGAAGAATTCAATGCAATGGGTCACAATGCCGAAGCTTTAGCAACGTTAATAGCCAACACTCCAATTGTCATGGATGAAGACAAACTAAATAAGGATATTTTAGAGCCATACTTTGAACAGGCATGGTCGATTTTAAAAGAGCAATATAATGTAAAGCACTTTCAATTTCATAGCCCTCAGTCTAGCTCTGTCGTCCGTTTACACGACCCTTCTATTTTTGGTGATGATTTATCTGATTTTCGACACACTGTTGTAAAAGTAAACTCTGATAAAGTTCCGGTAAGTGGTATTGAGTCAGGAGTCTATGGGCTAAGTGTTAGAGGTGTTGCGCCAGTATTCAGTAAATACGGTAAGCACTTAGGCTCTATCGAAATTGGTCTCGCAATAGATAAGGACTTTATCGACAACTTCCAACAAAAGCACAATGTTAGCCTCAATTTATACAACGTTAATGAAAGCGGTGAAGTAACTTTGTTTATTGGCTCAATCCCAGCTTATTCAGAAAAAATAGAAAAACACAATCTCAAAAAATATTTTCAGACAAAAAATGGAGAGTTTGGGCATGGTTTAAGCAAAGTATATGATTATATAGGTGAGCAAGTAGGCCTTGCAGAAGTTCGAATTAATAGAGCCTATTATCAATCGTCCTTAACTCAAAGCTATTGGCTAGCCGCCATCAGTATTTTTATAGGGGTTTGGATGTCTATTTACCTTTACAGAGTCGAAAAAAAGCAATTACTTAACACAGAGCTAATAAAAGAGAAAAATACAAAACTAAAGCGCCTACTTGATGAAAAAGAAGAGATGTTCGACTATCTAGTTGAGGAGCAAAAAATGGCTTCGTTAGGCAAGGTCGTAGCGGGCGTTGCACACGAACTTAATACCCCCCTTGGTGTTATCATTACTTCGACAGGAGCCCACAGTAATGGGGTAAACGAATTGGAAAGTAATTTTAAAAGTAATAAGTTATCTAAAAAATCTTTAGAAAAATATTTGGCTCACTGTAAAGAGACTTCAAGTTTAATTCAGAGTAACTCGCGACGTATGGCCAATATTATTGATAATTTTAAGATGCTTGTTTCCGAGCATTCAGCAAACACTGATTCCGTTGTGTCGGTCGATGACGCTTTAAATGCAGTCATAAATACATTCAAAACTCAGCTAGAAGAGCAGAACATAAACTTAATTAAAGACATTCCATCTAATTTGTACATACACGTTTCCATACTAGAGTTTACTAATATTTTTAGTCAATTTATTTCAAATACCCTGAAGCATGGTAAAAGTGTAACTAAGATTGAGATCATTATTGAGCAACAAATTGACAGCCTTGTAATACATTATTTAGATGATGGTGATGGACTGTTAAAGCTTGGTGAAAACGATGATATATTCGAACCTTTTTATACAACAACAAGAAACGCGTCTAGTTTGGGGCTTGGTTTGAGTATTGTTTACAACGTCATCACTCATAAATTAGGTGGAAAAATTAAACTAAATGAAAATTCTGATAAAGGCTTTGGCTTTGAGATTCATCTACCTGTCAAAGCACAGAACGATAAAGAATTAAATTGAATTGACGATATAAAGCTGTCAGTTATGAGGAAAAAGTATGTTCAAACAATATAAAATTGGTACTCGAATAGTTTCTGGGTTTATTCTGTTAATCCTCGTATTTTCATCGCTGGTGCTTCCTTTGTCACTTAATAAGATTTCCGAGTTAATCACCCTTTCAGAGCAGGATGAATTAAATAATCTATACAAGAGTGCATTAGCCGAAATAGCTTCCGAAAGTAAAACAGCCCTCACAATTGCAACAGGCTTCGCCAACTTGTCTGAAGTGTTAAAAGCAATGGACAGCAATAACAGAGAGTCGCTGTCACAGCTTATTGATCCTGTGTTTATTGAACTAAAAAATAAAGCAGACCTGAGACAATTGCAATTCCACCTTCCTCCAGCACAGTCTTTCTATAGAGCTCACAACCCAACTAAGTTTGGGGATGATTTATCCGGTTTCAGAAAAACCGTTGTAGATGTAAACAGAAATAAAACTCAAATATCTGGCATTGAAAAAGGTGTTGCTGGGTTAGGTATAAGAGGTGTCGCTCCTCTTATGTATAACGGAAAGCATATAGGCTCTGTCGAGGCGGGGATGTCGTTTGGACAGCCGTTCTTCGAGCAATTCAAAGATAAATATAATGTTGATATTTCATTAACCGTCCTAACTGACAATAATCAACTGAAGCCCTTTGCATCAACAATGAATCAGGAATTAATATCAAATAGTGAAATGAAACAAGTCTTGTCTGAAGGTGAAGCTCATTTTGTTAGTGAATTGAATGGCGTTGACTATGCGACCTTTGCAAAAACGATAGAGGATTTTAGTGGGAATACGGTTGGCATCATTAAAATATCCAAGAACCGTGAAGCCTACTTGAGTTTATATGATGAAGCTCAGTTTTCGATATTAATCATCAGTCTGATGGCGTTTGTCGGTGCTATCTTTATAGCTAAGTTTGTAGCCTCTTCAATTTCTAAGCCTATCAATGACGCGGCAGCAGCCATGAAAAATATAGCGCAGGGAGATGGGGATTTAACACAGCGCTTACCAGTTGATGGTGAAGATGAGTTAGCTACTATGTCTCAAGGGTTTAATGCTTTTGCAGAAAAAGTACAGAGAAGCTTAATTGAGGTGAATAATGCAACTGATGTTCTTTCAACATCAGCGGAGGAGATGTCTTATATCACTCAAGAAACACGCGATGGTGTTAGAAAGCAACAATCGGAAACTGAGCTTGTTGCGACGGCAATGAATGAGATGACCGCGACCGTGCAAGAGGTGGCTCAAAATGCAACAGAAGCATCTAACTTTGCTCAAAGTGCAGATGAGCAAGCATTAGATGGTCAAAATGTTGTAAATGCAGCAGTGGATACAATCGTTGAACTTGCGAATGAAATTCAACGAGCGGTAGATATCGTTAATAAAGTTGAAAAGGATAGTGAAAGTATTGGTTCTGTGCTTGATGTCATTCGAGGTATAGCGGAGCAAACAAACCTACTAGCACTTAATGCCGCAATAGAAGCTGCTAGAGCGGGAGAGCAAGGTCGTGGCTTCGCTGTGGTAGCTGATGAAGTAAGGAGTCTTGCAAGTAGAACTCAAGATTCTACTAAAGAAATTGAGCACATGATTGAGCAATTGCAGAGTGGCACAAGAGAAGCTGGCACCTCTATGCAAAACAGCAGTGATTCTAGTAAGCGCAGCGTTGAGCATGCAAGAGCTGCTGGTAACGCACTAGAGCAAATAACAATAGCAGTTAAAAATATTAGTGACATGAACATGCAGATTGCTACAGCGGCTGAAGAACAAAGTTCAGTCGCAGAAGAAATCAATATCAATGTCGTTAACATTAACGATATCGGTAATAAATCATCAGAGGGAGCTGAGCAAACTCACACCGCTAGTGCGGAGTTGTCAGAATTAGCCAGTCGATTACAAAAGTTACTTTCTCAGTTTAAAGTTTAGTTTTGTTCTATGAATGTGACTGAGAGTTAATGTAATGCCCACAATGATTGGCTAAAAATGACCTAGAGGCCATAACTAAGGCCTCATGTGTACAGCCTCAGATAATAATTCACTTCATGAAAACATAGGTTTACTCTTTAGCCCACATATCAAGACGCCGAAGCTTCGTGCCGTTGCTCTTTATCGGTATCTTTGACCACTTCTGCCACAAAGCTGTCCTTGGGAGTAAACTCGATTTTGTCCATTGGCGAGTTTTCTTCTGACTCGACTTTGCCCCAAAACAATTTACAAAATGAAGCGTTGAAGGGCAGATTTAGACAAGGAGCAGGCCTTCGGGTTTTCATGAGTTAAGTTCTAGGCTTTATATTTTTTGTATTAGCAATTACTAGATTAATAAACACAAAAGCACAACCTTGCCATATAATAACAGCGGGATAGCTCAATAAAACTAGAAAGGCAGTAATGAAATACAATTCTCATGGCGATTTTGAAATTAAAGTTGAAGATAACACTATAAAAATAACGGTCAATTTTGCGTGGAACAAAGAGTGTGCTAATGAGTTTGTAACTAGTGTAAAAAATGTATTAGAAAATCAAATGCAAGCTAGTTCATTTGTTGTTTTGTGTATCATTGAAGAAGAATGGCTACCCACGTCAGATTCGCTATCGATTTTCCCGAAGCTCACAGAGTGGGGAGTTGATAAAGGAATGAAAAAAGAGGCGTTCTTATTTAAGACGAGAATAGCGGAAACATTAATGTTAGAAAATCTACTTGCGCCTTTAGAGGAGTCTGATTGCGAGTTCAAATCTTTCAAGAATGAGTCTGAAGCTCGAAGTTGGTTGAAGTCCCCAAAATAAGATTTGCTCGTTATAAGGTAGCTTCTGCTCTACGTACAAAGCCGACGTTCCGCTCTAAATTGTTTCTGTCCATTTCCGAGTTAACAGCAATACTTGCTTTCATTAAGCACTTAAGTTCCGCCAGTGACATATCATGGTTTAACTTTGAATCATTTTTATTGAGGTGGATTAAATGAACTGAAAATGAAATGGGCAGTTTTGATAGCTTTTCGATCATGGCCGCGTTTGCAATGTGGATGCTATATATAAAAATGTGATCTGCTATTTGGTAGCTAATTTGTTGTCCTGCAATAACAGCCTCTAACTCTAAGTGACCCAGCATCAAAATTTCATGTGCTTCAAGCACTTCACAACTCGCTGCAACTTTCTTAGGCAACTGGTTGTAGTGGCATAGTGATTTTGGCCACCTAATTAGAGGATGTTATGATTTGTTCATAGCAGTATTAGGTGAAGATAATGGCTAAGAAGTCACGTAAAAATTCAGCCCTGAATTTAGATT
>JABXID010000055.1 GCA_013373245.1 Gammaproteobacteria bacterium | reverse complement strand
TAAGCTGTAAGCTGTAAGCTAAGACATGATAAAGCCACTTGTGTTAGGCAAGTGGCTTTTTTATTACCCGCACTCACTCTAAACGTCCTTTAGACTATCAAGCCCTGATTTTGCTTTACACACGCAGTTCTGCTATTTTTACGGCTGTTCCGTTAACAATCGGGCGCATAAATATTGATAAATTGCCTAGGCAATCGTGTTTAATAGCAATGTTGCTGTTATGCATTTTTTCAAATAATGAAAAAGTCTATCGATATTGGAAACCTGTTATCAGCTTTTCATTTCTCGAGGCTTTATATAACAGAGGTCACCATGAAAGCCACATTTCAAAAATCCCTTCTTCCCCTTTTAGTAATGGCAGCTTTTGGCTGCAGTGACTCATCCGACGATGATAATGTGTCCGCTAAGTTCTCATTAGGACTGAGTGATGCGCCTGTAGATTCAGCCGAGGCCGTATACATTGAATTAGACAGTATCACGCTTACAAAAGACGACGAAGTCACCACAGTATCGGAATTTACGAACCAATCTGGCGAGACAGTAGAAAGTGTGCAAGTCAATTTACTAGACTTTCAAGGCTCAGCTCAGATTAAAATTGTCGATGAATCGCAAAATATTGAACTGGGAAATGGCGTTTACGATATGGAATTAAACGTTATTGATGCAGGCTCTTACGTTTTACTTGAAAACGATCCAACAGAACACGCAATAAAAGTTCCAAGCAGTCGTTTAAGATTGGGTGAATTTACGGTTTCAGATCAAGCGGTACAAATAGCCGGTACACCAGCCTATACCATTGAATTTGATCTAAGACAGTCTTTGGTTCTACGTGGTAATGCAAAAAACAATAATGGCTACATTATAAAGCCACATGGCGTTCGCATCGTAAGTCAGCCGGGTAATCTATCTGGCACAGTCGGCACTGACCTTACTAACTTAGGCCAATGTACCGTGTATTTGTATGAAGGCTCTGTTACAGAATATGGTGATATGTTCGACGAGGACGACGAAACATTTGTAACACCTGAGACGGAAATTACGGCAAGCACACCGTTAGCCACCGCCACTGTCGATGTTAACGGGACTTATTCAATCGGATTTATTACCGCGGGTAGCTATCAAGTCGCACTGTCTTGCGGAACAGAAGTTGATGACAACATTCAATTTGATGGTTTGACGATTCCATCAGCGGGAGACATAACACCAGCGGTTCAAACCGTTGAAATTTCAGCATCAGAAACAAGTGTTGTTGATTTTAATTAACACTCTTAATCCCTGAATATAAAAAAGGCCACTCTTGTGGCCTTTTTTATATTTAAAATAACGAACCTTAGTCTTCGAAATGAGTGCCCCAGCCATCGTACTCGAGTTTGTTCTCGTTGGCATATTCAACCATAGCGGTCACTTCTTCAAAAATAATTACTTCGTCTAGCGGGCATTCGGTTTCGACGTCAAAACAATATACTTGTTCGCCATCTTCAGTTTCACCTTGTTCAAGCTCTGTTACGTCCCAACCATTTAAAAACGCTTGTTGCAACGCAAGGTCTGCTTCTTCGGCATCAAAGGCGACAAAATGATGTTCAATAACGTACATAGCTTCGGTATTTGAACCATCTTCAATTAATTGCTCAACGATATCGTTAGTGAATTCTTGCCAGTCGATGTCAGTCATGTCGTTCTCAGTCATTATTTAGTGGCTTTTGAAATATCGAGATCATAACCAAGCTCTTGGTTAATCTCATTAAATTTGTCGAGCATTATATCATGTGCTTTATCAGCCATGCTACGAACGTACGCTTTATCTTCACTGTCTAACAAAATTTCAGGTAGGTATTCGATTACGACTTTACCATTGTCCCAACGATTCAGATTAATAAGTTGGTGAGTATTACTCAACACAACTGGCACAACTGGCACGCCAGCTTTGGCCGCTGTATAAAACGCACCCGTTTTAAAACGAAGCAATTCGCGACCATACGAACGCGTCCCCTCAGGGAATAACCAGATAGACAGTCCATTTTCTTTTATTTTTTCGGCTGCTTGATTAATGGTGCTGTGGGCTTTTGCCTTGTTACGACGATCTATTAAGATATTGCCCGATAACCAATATACGATGCCAAAAAACGGAATGTATTTAAGGCTTTTTTTCCCTACGCTCACTGTATTTTTGCAAACAGCATTAGATGCTGTGAAAATCTCATAAGCATTTTGGTGGTTGCTAATATATACGCAAGGTTTATCTTCTGCTTTATATTCGAGCCCTCGAACTTCAAGCTCAACCCCTAACATCTTTAAAAATGAGCCGTACGTTTGTGCAATGACATGAACGTTATTTTTGTGAAATGGTCGCACAACCATCAACAGCAAAAAGAAAAAAGTGGTAACGATGAAAAACAAGCCCATCAAAACCAAACGAATAATAGCTAACACAAATCGAACTCCGAATACAAATAGGCGCGCATTGTAGCAAAGTGAGCGAACAGTCGTAAGCTAAAAATCGTATGCTATTTGCTTTTATTTAATCGTCAGACCACTTCATCGACGCTTTACTATCCATGACATGTTCGCTTTGCCATCCTTGGCGCGTCTGCGTTGTTTCGTCCCTTCACTTCACGACGCTTTGCCATCCATGGCGCGTTCGCGTTGTTTCGTCCCTGAAACAAAAAAAGGAGCCGAGGCTCCTTTTAGATAAAATGTTATGACTCTTGGTTATCTGAGCCAGAATCCAGCTGTTCTCTGTCAGGCACTTGCCCTTCCTCGTCAGTTACAGATTTAGTTTTAAATTCAATTTCAACCTTGTCGACACGCTGTAAACCTCTTGGTAATTTGCTTCCACGGCGGCCGCGTTCACCAGTGTAGTGTTCTAAATCTTTGGCACTTAAGGTAAGTTTGCGCTTACCTGCGTGTAATACTACTTCACCACCTGATGGAATTATACATATCTGTTTGACGTACTCTTCACGACTGGCGGCCCTGGCGGATGGGATATTAATGATCTTATTGCCTTTACCTTTGGCAAGCATAGGTAAGTCTTTAAGTGGGAACACCAACATGCGGCCTTCATTTGATATCGATAAACACATATCGGAATCGATATTCGCGACTTTTTGTGGTTTAGCTAATTTGGCGCCAGTCGATAAACGCACCAAGGCTTTACCGGCTTTTTGCCTTGTCACCATATCAGCATAAGTACAAATGAAGCCATAACCCGCGTCAGACGAAACTAAATACTTGTCTTCATCTTTGGCCATAATCGTGTGTTCAAGTGTTTCACCGGCGACAATACTGAACCGGCCGCTTAGTGGTTCGCCTTGGCTTCTGGCAGACGGCAACGTATGCGCTTCGGTACTGAAACTGCGACCTGAACTGTCGATAAATACCACCTGCTGATTACTCTTACCTTTGGCAGATGACTTGTAACCATCACCGGCTTTATAACTGAGTTTTTCAACGTCAATGTCATGACCTTTGGCACAACGCGCCCAGCCCATTTGCGACAAGACCACAGTCACCGACTCACTCGGCACCAGGTCTTTTGCCGAAATGGCTTTAGCTTCAGCGCGCACAACAATTGGTGAACGACGATCATCACCATAGGTTTCAGCGTCTGCTGCCAATTCTTTTTTCAGCAAATTATTCATCTTAACGCGAGAACCTAATAAGGCTTCTAGTTGCTCGCGTTCTTT
>JABXID010000138.1 GCA_013373245.1 Gammaproteobacteria bacterium | reverse complement strand
CTCGCACTATGATGGAAGACTGGGCAAACGGTGACGCAAACTTACTTAAGTGGCGTGAAGAAACAGGCCAAACTGCATTCGAAAATGCGCCTAAAGTTGAAAACAACATCACAGAGCAAGAGTTCTTTGATAAAGGTATCTTCTTGGTTGCATGTATCAAGTCAGGTGTTGAGTTAGCGTTTGACGTAATGGTTGAAGCGGGTATCTTACCTGAGTCGGCTTACTACGAGTCATTACACGAAACGCCACTAATCTCTAACACAATTGCTCGTAAGCGTTTATACGAAATGAACGTTGTAATCTCAGATACAGCTGAATACGGTAACTACTTATTTGCTAACGCAGCAATTCCTTTATTACGCGAAAAATTCATTCCTAAATTAGGTTTGGAATACATAGGTAAAGGTTTTGATTTTGCAGACAACAAAGTAGATAACGTACAAATTGTTGCTATTAATGAAGAGTTACGTAATCACCCAGTTGAAACGGTTGGTAAAAAATTACGTGGCTACATGAAAGACATGAAGCAAATCCACACTGTTTAATTATTGAGAAATACACGATTAATAACTAAACAAAAGAAAAATATAGCTAAATGAACTAAGTGTTGCCCAATTAAGGTTTGATCTCTTAAGGTAAAACAATTATTAATAGGTGACACTTTATTCATTGTTTGATTACACAAACAGCGAAAATATTTTAAGAAATTGAAGAACATGAAATCTAGCTTAGTTTTACTCATTATTAACGTCGTCGTGATTATCTCACGTCGGGGCTAGTGCTGAGCTAAACTTTATGTTCAAAACCCCGGCTAAATGTTCGGGGTTTTTAGTATTTTCGCCTTGAACATAGCCGGTAAAAAACGGTTGGAAACAAGATGATCACAGGTGCAGATTTAATCATAGATACCCTATACGACTTAGGGGCAACAGAAGTTTTTGGGTATCCAGGTGGTACCATCATGCCGGTCTATGATGCCCTGTTTCGAAGTCTCGAAAGAAACGTCCCCGTTAAACACTATTTATGTCGCCAAGAACAAGGTGCTGGGTTTGCTGCTGTTGGTTATGCTCGTTCTACCGGTAAAACGGGTGTGTGCATTGCTACATCTGGACCTGGCGCTACAAACTTAATTACCTCGTTAGCTGACGCTATGTTGGATTCAGTACCTGTGGTAGCGATTACAGGTCAAGTACCGCGTCCGTTGATGGGGACCAATGCCTTTCAAGAAGTTGACGTATTTGGTTTATCTGTAGCCTCTTGCAAACATAGCTTTCAAGTGATGGATCAAGCGGAGTTGGAAGATACCATTCGCCAAGCGTTTCGTATTGCAAACGAAGGCCGACCGGGCCCGGTTTTAATTGATATTCCAAAAGATGTTCAAATGAATCAGGTGATCAAACAAGTTCCTATCTCTTTACCTGAGTTTGTAACACAAGGTGCAGCAGACGAGCAGTTCGAACAAGCAAAGTCATTAATTGAAAACGCTAAAAAGCCGATTTTTTATTTAGGTGGTGGCGTTGATTTGTCTGGAAACGCAGAGCAACTTAATGAGTTGTTGGCTCACACACAAATTCCCGCGGTTACCACGTTGAAAGGTTTGGGGACGGTTAAAAAAGAATATACACATTTATTGGGTATGTTAGGCATGCATGGTAATGGTGCTGCAAATTTGGCAGTACAGGAAAGTGATTTACTTATAGCACTTGGAGCACGCTTTGACGACAGGGTAACTGGTAAATTAGCGAGTTTTGCACCAAACGCCAAAGTACTTCACATTGATATCGACAATTCTGAAATCAATAAACTACGTCAGGTTGAATTGGCAATTTGCAGCTGTTTGGATGAAGCCTTACCTAAACTGGTTGCCTCATTTTCTGACTTTGAAAACAGTAACCAGTGGCAAGCTTGGCGAGAGGAATGTGAAGCGCTAAAACAGCAAAATCAATGGCAGTATGATGCGCCGACGGAGAGCATTTACGCGCCAGCGTTATTAAAACAGTTGAGTGACGAGTTGCCAGATTCCGCGGTCATTACTTGTGATGTAGGTCAGCATCAAATGTGGGTTGCTCAGCATATGTCGTTCAACAGTGTAAAAAATCATTTAAGTTCGGGTGGCGCCGGTACCATGGGCTTTGGTTTACCTGCAGCGGTTGGAGCGAAAGTTGCGCGCCCTAATGATCAAGTTATCGCGGTGTGTGGTGACGGTTCAATTATGATGAACATTCAAGAGCTTGGCACCATAAAACGTTTTAATTTGGGTGTGAAGATTTTACTTATCGACAATGCCAAGCTCGGTATGGTTAAACAGTGGCAAGAGTTATTTTTCGATCAACGATTGAGTGAAACGGATTTGTCAGATAATCCAGAGTTTGTTCAACTGGCCGCCTCGTTTGGCATTCCAGGTAAAACCATTACACACAAGTCAGAAGTTCAACAAGCGTTGCAGGAGTTTATCAATCATAAAGGTGCATACTTTCTTCATGTGAAAATTGACGCATTAGACAATGTTTGGCCTTTGGTTCCACCGGGTGCAGCGAACGAAGACATGATAGATCTTTCTCAATCAGCAGAAACCGCACAATCTTAAAAATCAGACAGGAGCAAAATTATGAATACATACCCATTCACCGAACAGCCATTAGCTCATTTTAATCTTGTCTGTGTCTCTTCTACGATTGTATTGGAGCGAGTATTACAAACCCTGCGTTATCGCGGTTTTGAATTGGTCACTGTAAATTACAATGTGATCAGCGAAAAAGAAATTACCATCAGTTTGGTAGTAAAAGGGCAAGCTAAATTGACAACTTTGAAGAAAAGCTTCGAAGCAATTATTGAAGTGCAAGAGTGCTATTTAACCGAAGATCAGGCAAAATTGGCGGCTTTGTTAGACATGGGACATATTAAAAGTCCTGAAGTAAATAAATCGGCTCAGCGCCTGGCGAGCTAAGTCGAAAGAGGAAATTATTATGGCATTGCCTTCAACAGCAGAGAAAATTTGGTTTAACGGTGAATTAATTCCTTTTGCAGACGCAAAAGTTCATGTATTAAGTCACGCGATTCATTATGGGTCATCAGTCTTTGAAGGTGTCCGCGCATACGACACACCAGATAAAGGTACGTGTATTTTCCGTCTTAACGAGCACACTCGTCGCTTGTTTGACTCAGCAAAAATTTATCGTATGACGATTCCGTATACGCAAGAAGAAATGAATAAAGCGCAAAAAGACGTCGTTGTAAAAAATGGCTTTAAATCAGCATATTTACGTCCAGCGGCATTTTATGGCGAGATTGGTTTAGGTTTGGCTGTGCCATTTGGTACGGAAGCTGACGTGTTAGTTGCTGCCATGCAGTGGGGCTCTTATTTAGGTGAAGAAGCGCTAAATAATGGTGTCGATGCTGGCATTGTAAGCTGGACGCGTCTAGCTGCTAACACTATCCCAACTGGTGCAAAGGCTGGTGGTAACTATTTATCATCACAGCTTATTTCTATGGAAGCGCGTCGTCACGGTTACGGTGAAGGCATTGCGTTAGATACACACGGTTATGTATCAGAAGGTGCTGGTGAAAACTTATTTGTTATTCGCGATGGTGTTGTAACAACAACGCCAGTAACAGCCGCGATTTTACCTGGTATTACCCGTGACACTATCATGACCTTATTACGCGATATGGGTTACGAAGTACGCGAGCAAAACATTCCTCGTGAAGCATTGTACCTTGCGGATGAAGTGTTGATGTGTGGTACAGCTGCCGAAGTAACGCCAGTTCGAAGTGTTGATGGCATCGCTGTTGGCAATGGTTCACGTGGACCAATCACTAAACAAGTTCAAGATGCGTTCTTCGGCTTGTTTAATGGACAAACAGAAGACAAATGGGGCTGGTTAACTCCAGTCCGTTAAGTTAAATAGTTATTTATCCAGAAAGGCGCTGTGGATACATCCATGTAAGCTTGGCTATTTCATCCCAGAAATAGACCCTTTCTGGAAATAAATAACTATTTAAACGGCCTTTCGTTTTGGAAAGGGAAAAGCTTCTGTTGTTTTTGTATTTGATCTATTCGATGCAGAGAGCGCAGAAGCTTTTTGCGTTTTTATCGCAGAAGTAAGTGACGTTTTATAAAAGTCATTTACTGTGTTGAAACAGTTTTAGAGATTTTAAGGAAACTAGGATATGCCTAAGTTACGTTCAGCAACTTCTACTCAAGGCCGCAACATGGCAGGTGCTCGCGCATTATGGCGTGCAACCGGAATGACCGATGGCGATTTTGGCAAGCCTATTATTGCAGTAGTTAACTCATTCACTCAGTTTGTGCCGGGACACGTCCACTTAAAAGATATGGGGCAATTAGTTGCTGGTGCGATTGAAGAAGCGGGGGGCGTAGCTAAAGAGTTCAATACCATCGCCGTCGATGATGGCATCGCTATGGGCCACAGTGGCATGTTATATAGTTTGCCATCTCGTGATTTAATTGCTGACTCGGTTGAATACATGGTAAATGCACACTGTGTTGATGCCATGGTTTGTATTTCTAACTGCGATAAAATTACACCGGGCATGTTAATGGCGGCGATGCGCTTAAATGTGCCAGTTATTTTTGTTTCCGGTGGACCGATGGAAGCGGGCAAAACTAAGTTATCTGATCAAATCATTAAACTCGATTTGGTTGACGCTATGATCCAAGGCGCAGATCCAACAGTATCCGACGAACAAGCCGAACAAGTAGAACGTTCAGCGTGCCCAACATGTGGTTCGTGTTCAGGTATGTTTACCGCAAACTCAATGAATTGCTTGGCTGAAGCACTAGGTTTAGCACTTCCTGGTAACGGTTCAATGCTGGCAACTCACGCCGATCGTGAACAACTCTTCTTAAAAGCAGGCGCTCAAATTGTTGAGCTAACTAAACGTTATTACGAACAAGACGACGAGTCTGTACTTCCGCGCAGCATTGCGAGCAAAGAAGCGTTACACAATGCTATGTGTTTAGATATTGCGATGGGGGGCTCGACTAATACCATTCTTCATTTACTAGCCACAGCGCAAGAAGCAGGTGTAGATTACACGATGGCGGATATGGACAAATTATCTCGCGAAGTACCTCAGCTATGTAAAGTTGCGCCATCAACACAAAAGTATCATATGGAAGATGTGCACCGTGCGGGAGGTGTAATTGGTATTTTAGGTGAATTATCTCGCGCCGGCTTGTTGAACACTGATGTGCCAAACGTATTGGGCACGACCCTAGCAGATGTTATTGAAAAATATGATATCAAAGTGACTGACGACGAAGATGTTAAGAAATTCTATCGTGCAGGACCTGCGGGCATCCGCACCACCAAAGCGTTTAGTCAAGACTGTCGCTGGGATACGTTAGACGACGATCGTGAAAATGGCTGTATTCGCAGCATCGATCATGCGTTTTCGACTGAAGGTGGATTGGCTGTACTGTCAGGTAACATTGCGCTCGATGGTTGTGTAGTTAAAACTGCTGGCGTTGCTGACGACAACTTAACGTTTACTGGTCCTGCTCACGTGTTTGAAAGTCAAGACGATGCGGTTGAAGGTATATTGGGTGGTAAAGTTGTTGCGGGTGAAGTCGTAGTAATTCGTTATGAAGGACCAAAAGGCGGTCCTGGTATGCAAGAAATGTTGTATCCAACTACTTACTTAAAATCAATGGGTTTAGGCAAAGCTTGTGCACTATTAACAGATGGCCGTTTCTCTGGCGGAACATCAGGCTTATCAATAGGTCACGTTTCTCCAGAAGCCGCGAGCGGCGGAACCATTGGTTTGGTAGAACAAGGCGATATTATTCATATTGATATCCCAACGCGTAAAATTGAACTGCAAGTCAGTGAAGAAGAATTAGCTAAACGTCGTGCTTCTATGGACGAAAAAGGTTGGAAACCAGTCAAACGCGATCGACCAATCAGCTATGCGCTGAAGAATTATGCGATGTTAGCAACGAGTGCTGATAAGGGCGCTGTGCGTAACCGAGAACTGTTAGATAACATATAAAAAGTGAGTTGTAAGCTCTACTAATGACTAGGTCACTCGTAGAGTTTCGCCAATATTTAGGATTTGAAAATGTCACCACAAGAACAACTGCAACAACTTCAAGTAGCACAAAGCTATGTTCGCGATATTTTGCTGGCGCCTGTGTATGACATTGCTATTCAAACTTCAGTTGATCGTCTAAAGATTTTGTCGGACAGAATTGGCAATCACGTTTTTGTTAAACGAGAAGATGAGCAGCCTGTTCATTCCTTTAAATTGCGTGGAGCTTATAACAAGTTATCTACCTTGAACGAAGCGCAACTGCAGTTGGGTGTAATCGCGGCGTCTGCAGGAAACCATGCTCAAGGTTTAGCCTTATCTGCAAAAACTATGGGCATAGTTGCTACTATTGTGATGCCTGAAACAACACCGGATATCAAAGTAAATGCAGTAAAAGGCCATGGCGCTAAGGTAGTTTTGCACGGAAAGAGCTTTGACGAAGCGAATACATTCGCTCTGAACTTAGCGGAAGAAGAAGGTTTAAGTTATATCCACCCTTTTGATGATGAAGCCGTGATCGTCGGTCAGGGAACAGTAGCTAAAGAGTTACTGCAGCAAATTCGTGATTTAGATGCTGTGTTTATACCTGTTGGAGGCGGAGGCTTGCTTGCTGGCATGGCCGTTTACATTAAACAGCTAAAACCTGAAATAAAAGTCATTGGTGTTGAACCTGAAGGAGCGGCGTGTTTGAAGGTCGCTTTGGAAAAAGGCGAACCAACGGACTTAGGGCAGGTGGATATTTTTGCCGATGGTGTTGCAGTTAAACTCATTGGTTCCAACACATTTAAATTGGCTCAGCGTTATTGTGATGAAGTTGTTACAGTGAGTTCTGATGAAATATGTGCAGCAATAAAAGATTTGTTTGATGATGTGCGGGCGGTTGCTGAACCTGCAGGCGCGTTAAGTTTGGCAGGTCTTAAAAAGTACGCCGCACAGCATAATCTTAAAGATAAACGATTGTCATGTGTTTTATCTGGCGCCAACCTTAATTTTGATAAGTTGAGATACGTTGCTGAACGCACGGAACTTGGAGAAAAGAAAGAAGCAGTGTTATCGGTGACAATTCCGGAACGTAAAGGTGCTTTTGTGGAGTTTTGTGATGCGTTAGGTGGTAAACCAATCACAGAGTTTAATTATCGTTATCATGATGAATCGGCAGCAAATATATTTGTCGGATTGAAAATGGCTAATGCCGAACAAGAAGTGGGCATATTGGCATCGAAGTTAGAGTCAAGTGGTTATCAAGTGACGAATCTATCTGATAACGAATTAGCAAAACTTCACGTACGCCATATGGTGGGTGGTAAGCCGGTGAAACAGCTTTCGGAATTATTATATAGCTTTGAGTTTCCAGAATACCCAGGTGCGTTATCTAGGTTTCTTAACATGTTAGGCAACGACTGGAACATTACAATGTTCCATTACCGTAATCACGGTGCTGCCTTTGGCCAAGTATTAGCGGGGTTTGAAGCAACGGTATCTCAAGCAACAGAACTTGAATCTTATCTAAATGAATTAGGTTTCAATTGGCGTAGCGAAACGCAAAATCCGTGTTTCAAGTTGTTTTTAGAAAACCAAGGTTAATAATAAACGGCTTATTTACTTTTGTTAGGCAATAAAAAACCAGCTAAACGCTGGTTTTTTTGTATAAAGTAGAAAAGCTATTTGAACTATTTGTCGTTTGCTAATCTAACTTTTAACGCGCGTTCTTGGAATTCAAAGTCGTTTAACGCACTAATTGCTTTTTTGCTATCAGCTGTCGCAATTTCAACAAAACCAAATCCACGACGCTTACCAGTTTGTTTGTCGCGAAGTAAACGGACTGAAAACACCTTGCCGTGTTCACTAAATAACTCGCGTACGCTACCTTCATTTGCGCGGTAAGGTAAATTCCCTACATATAAGGTTGTTGTTTCAGTTGAACCTTCTTCACTAGCGTTTCCAATAAAAGCAGAAGCTAGACCAGCAAAGATTGCTCCTATCGAAAAAGTCAGTGCTGGTGCAACATCGATACCTAACATGTGCACTAAAACTGCACCAATTACGGCAACACCTACTGATGTAATTAAAACGGATGAATTAAAAGACATTATTTAAGCTCTCAAAAAATAAATAAAAACACGCCCAGAATTAGGCGTAAGCACATCTTATTACGTATCACATTGATTACAAGTGTTTTATCTGAGAAATAAGGCGGTATTATGATTTAAAAAAGCACAAATCGTATACTTCATAAGCAAACGGAAGTTTTATTTAAAATAAGTGTTGCGTTAAAAAATAAAGTCATTAATATGCGCGCCTCTTCCAACGGGACACAACAAAAACAAAGTTGTGTAGCAGTTGAAAGAAGTTAACTGAAAACTTTAGATGAAATAATTTAAATTAACGGTTGACACAAAATTAGGACGATGTAGAATGCGCGTCCCGGTTGAGAGAGACCTCTCACCCATAACTGGCAACGGTTAGAAACGTTCTTTAACAACTTGTAATTAATTATCTGTGTGGGCACTCGTGAATGAGTAGTAACG
>JABXID010000262.1 GCA_013373245.1 Gammaproteobacteria bacterium | reverse complement strand
CCCCCGTGAGTAGCATGGCTAAACGCAGGGGGGATTATGTGTTAGTTAGTGGTAAATCGATTCAGCACGATTGAACTCTCAAACACTTGTAATGCGGCACTGGCGAGCTTGCCACCATCGTCATCAAAGGTGATGGTTATTTCATTACTTTGCGAAAGATGTTCAAGTGGCACAGGAACTTCAATCACGCCGTAGAAATTATCGCGGCCCGACTTAGTGCGACCCTGTTTTTGGTCGTAACCTCGAAAATCTTCTGGTATCGCTATCGCATGACCATTGATCTCGACATAAGGCGTGAGGGATAGTGAATGGGTTCTGCCAACGGCTAATCTTAATACCGCTTCGCCTTGCGAGGGTACACTGACATTGTTGATGTTAACCGTGATGGCTTCGTCCTTATTGATGTCTTCAATATGCGCATCTGAATAATATTTTGACTCCGTCAGCGACTGGTCAATACTCAAGTCATCGCCAAATTCAACTTTAATGATCATCGTCGCTTCAGCATCGAGCTCAACAGTACTTGGTAATTCATTGTAAGTGGTGGTTTCTATCACCGAACCTGACGTGCCGTCTTGTTTGGTGGTAAGGTGATCAATCGTGACGGAAGTGATGGTGTTATTTCCTAAGCCTAAATGGTTGAGGGCAACGTCGGTTTCGTCAAATTCTAAGCTATTTAAAATAATATATGCGGTATTGCCGTCAATGTACGCGTCGGTTTGAATGTCTAAGTCGTTTGCTTTGGTGTCGATACGTGTACCTTTCACGTCTGACCATAGCTGATAGAACAAAACAAGATCAGAATATACCCATTCATCGCCTGCGCCTTCGCCATCGCGTTCAAATTTTTGGATCATCAAACGAGGCCCGTAAGGTACACCATTATTTCTTCCCCATTCAGCTTTCACCACAATGAATGGAATCGTCTTTAAAATCATATCTGGACGCTCCATAAACTGCATTAACATGCTGTTTGTCGCTCGTATTGAATGGGTATTTCGAATAGGTGTCCAACCTTGACCAATATGGTCGTGAACTTGTGCGCCATATTCTGATATAACCAATGGGCGAGTTTCACCAAAAGCTCGCAGCGAATAGCTTTCTAGCATATCCATGGTGGCTTCAACATTGCTGCCACGGCGATATCGTTCACTGTTTTTAAAGGTAGGGAAGTCATATAAGTGAATGGAGTAGAAGTCCATGTTTTCACCAGCGATATCAATAAACTGTTTATCACGGTCGAACCAACGTTGGAAATCGTCCTTATCAAAATCTGGGAACGCTGTGGTGTAACCCCCAATTAATACATCATCGTTGTTTTTGCGAATTTCATTGGCGACTGTATTGTGAAAGCGAAATACATCGGCTGGCTCAACACGGTCAGCACCATCGCGAACGGTTGTTAAATCGTAAAGAGGTTCGTTCATCACTTCGACGTATTTGGGTTTTATTTGACCATTTCTAATCCCGTCGTTAGGTGTTGCATCAAAGAACTTAGAAAAGTATTGAGCCATGTAGTGACCTGTAGCGGTGCCAAGAGGTTCTTCGGTAGTGTTGGTTTGAGATAACGCCCAACCTGAACCTTTGGTTAACGTACCTTCTGGCCAAAATGGGTGTTGTTGTGCGCCAACGATCATATCTACAGCACGGTCTTCATGGTTGTAAGCACTTTGCTTGCGTTCTGGCAGGTTGTTGTAACTCCATTTTGCTCCATTGGCGCGTGAAGTTGCGTCAGATTCGCTAACAAAGCCTGGTCGTGCTGGATCTTCTAATATTTGGTTTAAATGCCAAGTGATGCCGCCTGTAGAGCGACCTAGGTATACGTCGTAACCGTCTAAAAAGTGGGTTATAAGATCATCTTGCTCGTTGGCTGCATTACGACTGAATTGGTCATTATCAAACCAATCATGCTCAGTGTTTTCAGAGTGTATGGTAATAAATTTTTGTCTATCGAAACTATCTATACCACCTACCGAATGTCTTACGTTGTAGTTGATATCTACCGTTCTGGTTCCCGTTGGAGCCGGTATAATAGTTGGTTGTGCACTTGCCGGAGCTTCTTTAGTAGTTACCGTAAACTTAACATTAACGTCACCGACGGTAACCGTTGCAACCGTTTCGGTGTTGTTAGTTGGCGCAGTGACGAGTTGAACTTGTAACGTTTGCTGGTTGCTTATGGTAGAAGCTGAGTTGGTGAAGTCACCGCCGTCAATGGCAAAAGAACCACCAACAATCGATACATTAGTGGCCGTGTTAATACCGGTGATGGTCACAGTTTCTGAGGTAACCGTAGTGTTAAGTTCAGCCGCTGAGATTGCAGCAAAGCTAAACGGAGCAGGGCTTGTATCTTGTTCCGTTGATGTTTCTTGTTCAGGGTTTTCACTTGAACCACCACATGCTACTAACATGGATAATAAAACGATTGAGATGATAAGATGGATATATTTCATTATTTTTTATCCCTTAAATGGCACAATGACAGGCCAACCAGTCATTTGTTTATCAGTGTGTGGATTAGCATCGTGTTCCCAGCATTCTAAGGTGTATTGCTGAGCTTGATGGTTAACTCGAACTAAGCCGTAGCCTTCTGTTTTTAAACGTCTATCCGCCAGGAACTTCGCCCAAGACACCGCTTTGCCTGACTCGAATTCGGCATGAGTCAGTTTCGGATTGCCCACGGCCATAACACGCATTTTATTGCCAAACGAATCGATGAAATTACCTGTATCAGGGTTATTGTTGTATTGGTTGCTTAGTTTGTTGTTACCTTCAAACCAACGTTGCCAAAACGCCGCCGCCGCAGGCCCTGCAAAGAAAGTCACTCCGTCGTCGAATTCTTTTAGGCCTTGATGTGTCACCATGGCCAAATGCTGGTCTCCAGCTAATACCAACGCGTTTGCATCTGAAACCAACTTAACCGCACGCTCGCGGCCATCAGCAGGATAACCATTAGAATCATAGTCAATCATAGGTGTGCCGTTTGGTGTGGTTTGTGGGCTCCCCCAAACGGATGCGGTAATACATATTTTAGGCAAGCCTGGGTTCATGTGCTTCCAGTCCGCTAAAAATTGTTCTTGCCTAGCACCTAACAACTCACCAGTCGTATTTTTCCGGTCCATTTTATAATTAGGTGGGGTTTTGAACTTACGATCTTCAACAAGGGCAAAGTCAATTCCACCATAAACAAAGTTGCCATAGGTCACCTGAATGTCATGACGAATTGGGGTAGGGTCGTACGGGTCAGGGTTGTGACCATGTTGGCAACGGTATACCATGCGAACGATCTCTTTATCCCATTTATAACCACCGTCAGATTCTTTTTCAGTATGAGAATCAATGCCCTCATTACCCCATAAATTACCTTGTAAAATATCGTGATCATCCGCCAGCATAATGCTTGGTTTGTTTTTAATTGAATCGGCAAATGCCCAGTACCATAAGTACCAACGATATAGGGTATCTAACTTGGCGTCTTTGGTGTGATTGCCATGCCGTGTTGGGTAACTCTCGTAGTATTGGTCGCCAACAAATAAGTAAAGGTCTGGATCATGTTGATCACAATTGGAGATCAATTCGTTGTGCGGAAAAAGAATGTTTTCTTTGGTGTAACGATCTAAAACTTTTTCTCTGGGGTGCAGTTTAGTGTATTCAGTCCCGTCTAAACTTTTAGATGTAGGAATAATGCAGGAGTAGAGCGCTATCTTTAACTCTTTGTCCTTTCCTGGATCTTTTACGATGATACCTTGATACAAAGTTTCGTCACTATCGGCAAAGGTAATGCGATAATCAAAGGTTTGCTGATATTGCCAATTGCCTACTCTAAATAAACCGACGTAGCCGTCTTCGATATCGCTTGTTGGGCCTTTTGTCCAAGTCGTCGATGATTTGGATTTGTAATCGAGGCGAACTTTGTTGTGTTTGGTTAAATCGACCGGCATTAGTTGCGTGGTAAGTTTTAATACGCTTTGATTCAACGAGTACATGCAACCAACAACAGGACCAAGTTCAAACTGATTTGTGTGTTCAATTTTATCGCCTGCCGTTTCTAAATCTGAGAACCACCATCGACCACCCGACTTACCTACTGGCGGCGACGACAATAATGAAATACCGCCGACAAGCACAGATGCGTCTACTTTTGGCAGTAGGGCAAAGGCGACTTCTTTATTTTGTTCGTTTAAAGCGGTGAGTTTTATATCGTAGTGAAACGCGCCGTTGGGCTCAATTTGACAGTCCAAGTAATAAGCGTCGTTAGGCTTAAACTGTGAGTTTGGTGATGCTGATTCAAGAGTTTTATAGTTCAACGTGTCAGTATTCGAAGAAAAGTCTTTAAAAGCGAGTTGACCGTTACTATTAATTGTTGCCATGATGCCGCCGCCAGTTCCTGAGCAACGCTGTACAATTGAGCAACCTTTTTGATCCAGTTCACCTTGACCTACACCTAATAAAAAGCCGGCAAAACTTTGTTTATTTGGCTCCAGTTGTCCCAGTTTTACTCTAACTCTAGCACTGCCTTTTTGGGTTGAAAGTCTGCGTGTTAACACCGAAACCGTACGAACTTCCCAGCTTTTTTGACCATTGAGGCACTCAAGTCGACCATTGTTGACATACCAATCTTGTAAGCGGTTGCCCCAATAAGACTTACCTAGCCAATGCCTTTTGGTATCAGAGACAAATGGCTCTACAGCAGTTAATCCTTTTATTGCTGGGCGCTTGTGCGCGCAGGCGACTAAAAAGTTTGGGATAGCTACCGCCCCCGTTGCGGCGATGCTGTATTTTAAAAATTGACGACGTTTCATAATTATTATCTTTTATCGTTATGTGTTAAATGTTAACAATTTTTACAGGTTTGAAAAAAAACCTCAATCGTTTGAGGTTTTAGAGGTTGATTACTTTATATTAGCTTTGGTCGCTTTAACTGCTTTGGCGATATCGCCTTCACGAAGCGCTTCCAATATTGCTCTATGCTCATCTACGCATTGTTCGCTTGTGGTAATGCGTTTGTAGTTCAAGCGCATTCTCATTACATACGGATACCAAAGATTCACCAGTTCGTCTCCGCCAGCCTTTTCAATTAAGTAGTGATGGAATGAGATATCAATTTTGGTAACCGACGTATAGTCTTCTTGATCCAAAGCTTCTTGTAAATCAGCCAGGATACCTTCTAACTCAGAAAAATCCTTCTCAGTTAAAGTGTCTCTTAATTGTTCTAGTGCATAAACTTCAATTTCGCGCCGCAGCTTGATCATCAGCTTTTGCATTTTTGGATCTAAAACACTGTTAACCGACGCTCCACAATTGTTTTTAGAAATGAGTATGCCTTCTTTGGTCAATTGCAGAATAACGTCACGAATGGGCCCACGGGACAAACCAAAACGGTCAGCCAGTTCCTTTTCATTCAATTTAGTATTTGGTAATAAGTCGCCCGAGATAATATCTGAACGGATTTGCTCTGCTATTTGGTCTTTAACAGATAATATTTTTTTAGTTCTAGTAACGGCCATCTAATATCCCTCAATCCTGTCAAAACCATTCTAAATAAAAAAGATAAGATTGCAATTGTAAATTGTTTAATTGTAAACAAAGAACACCAACAAAATTTCATAAATCATTAATAAAAAAGGGCAAACTAGAAGTTTATTCTTCTTTATTGCCCTTAACTCTTTATATTTTAGCACCAAATTTTAATATTGTTAACAATATTACTTTTTAAATCGACGGGTATAAATCTCTTCATTTATCTCAGTAGCTGCCTTTACAATCGGTTTGTATGGTGTGTCGGTAACATTGACAAACCCCACATTGTAGTTTTCGCCGTCATATGCACGACCTGTGATAGGTGAATCCATATATTGGAACCAATGAGCCCCGATAAAGTTAGGGTTATCAATGACCGAACGCATATAGTCCTTGTACATGACACCTCTGTCTTCTTGGTTTGCCGCGTGGATTAATCCTGGATGGAATAGACCAGAATCAATTGAGCCGTTATGGAATTCACCAACAATGGCTGGCATGTCGATTTTTTCTAAGAATTTCCATTTTGAAGGGCGTAATCCCTCTTTGTAAACATTAAAACTAATAACATCCACATGTTTCGCCGAGGCTTTTACTGCCTCTAACGGCATGCCCCAGTCTGGGAATCGTGCACCCATATACATATGATTTGGCAAATAATGATCTTTGGCTTTTTTCACCGTTTCGAAATACTTGTTAGCATATGCATGCAGCATAACAGAAAAGTCTGCGACTTGGTTAGGGTGATCGGCATTACCAGATACACCTTTATCAAAAGCTTGCCAGCTCGCAATATTGGTTTCCCAAGATGCATTTAGTTTAGCAATGCTGCCATACTTTTCTTTCATTAAGCGAGTAAATTCTGCTTTGGTCGGCACTTCTTTACCATCACGTTTTAACGTGTGAAGTGGGATACCGTATGTAGCCCAAGGTGACTCAGAACGGCCAAGGCTCATTTCATTGTCAATAAATACTCCTACACACCAAGGGTTGTTTTGCACTTCTTTCGCAACTTGCTTTAATGTAGCAAATGCACGTTCTTCAAATTTAGGATCGAATACGTCTGGTAAAGGAGCCCAAAAGTCATTGCCAGAAGACACTTTTTTAAAGTCGCCGATGATCCAACCATTGGCAAAATAAGGCACACGGTTATTTTGGTAAAACATAGGATCGGTCCAGTTACCAAAAGAGGTAAAGCCCCAAGTTAACATGCGTTTTATTGTTACTTCTTGCCACATGTCCATGTAATTGTCAGTCATGTCGCCATATTTTCTTTCTAAGTTAGCTGAATAAAAACTGAAGGTTTCGCCATGTTTTAACGGACCAGAGTGTGCGCTTCTGCGATAGCCAAAGTGTTTGCCTAGAGGTTCGTCATAAGATGGTAGCCATTCAAACAAATTTGATCTAATTGGCGCCGCTTCAAATCGAGTGGCAATTGCTTCGTCACTGACCCGATTTAAGCTTTGCGAGTCTTCAGGTGTTAAGTCAGAGGCTTTGCGTTGATTAATAACTTTCTGGTCAAAGTCATACCCTGTCATCGTTGAAGTGTTTGATAATCGGATAATATCTAAGCCAGTTGCAAAATAGAGGTAACCTTCTGGATCAACCAACGACCACTTACCGTCTACTTTTGCCGTTCGATAATTACCGGTCCCCTCGAGCTTTGGACCATTTTTCCAACCACCCCACTTAGAGCGAGTTTTAGGATCGTAACTGTCTTTTAGACTGGCAAGCTCCGCATCACGAGAAGCAATGAGTTCTTTTTCACTGTGCACCTTACCGTCGAACTCTATGGTTGCGTTTTGACCAAACTTATCAACAATTTTGGTCAAATACTGTTTATTCATCTCTGGATTAGCGCGTAAGCGAATATTGCTGAGAGTTATCGTTTTATCAAAAAGAGCATTTTGCACACTCATACTAATACGTTTAATAGAAGAAACGTCTAAATCTTTTTTACCCCACAAAGAAATGAACTGCGTTTCGTCAGATTCCCACGTATCGGGGTTTGAACGTAATCCAGATAGGAAATTTAGTTCTACGTTTTCTTTTCCGTCTGGAGTCGCTAAATCATGTCCAGCAAGTTTTGCATAATAAGTGTTTGTTGGGCCAACGGGAATACTTACAGATCGTGTATAGTTGTCGCCATTACCGTCGGTAATGTCTAAGTAAATTTGCGTAGAATGTTCACCTTCGTTAGCAATATCAAAGGCGATATTAAAGTCTTTGTATTCGCTCCAATCCCAACCTTTTTCATTGACCAATGAAATTGATGCATGTGGGTGTTGTTGTGAATGAAATTTGACAACAAGTTCGCCCTTGGCGTTTAACTTACCAGAAGCATTATAAAGAGATACTTCTTTTGGTAGTTGTTGTGAGTTGTTAAATTTTACTAAAGACATTAGTTCTAACGGATTTGCCCCGCTATTATTTGTATTTTCGCTGCACCCGGCGAGAGACAATGTCAGCATTAACAAACTAGATGTTATTCTATTCATTTTTTTGTTCATGTTATTCCCCTGTTAAAATTTGCCTTGAGTATATATCGTAAAAATTTAAATTGAAAATTGTTAACAAAAATTTTTTTAAAAAAATAAGTGTAGATATTTTTAGCGATTTGGTTGCGATAACAACTGACATTTACCATAGGTATGCTCTGAATGTCTTATTCTTAATGGGTTTTTTATAAATTGGGGTTGTGTTGTTTTATAATTTATTTACATAAAGTTAATTGATTATTGTTAACAAAAACATGTTGACATGTGATTTTATGGAGCTAAAGTGAAACTAGAATTCACTCAGCTTTTGTTTGTTTGGTTTTAATTGGGTTAAAATCTCACGCAAATGGGGCTTGGTGAAGTAAACAATAACAATTAGATCAACCGGGAAAACACAATGCCAACATCAAAGACAAGTTTTAAGCATAGTGCTGTATATGTTGCTATGCTTGCTGCAACAAACTTTTCTTCTTCTGTTTACGCGCAAGAAGATGATAAGAAAACGAGTGCTGAAGATGACGTAGAGGTTATTGAGATTAAGGGTATCCGAGGTAGCCTTAAAAAATCATTAAACGACAAACGTTTTGCTTCGGGTGTAAGAGACACTATCAACTCTGAAGATATAGGTAAATCCACTGACCAAAACATCGCAGATGCGTTAGGTCGAGTAACTGGTGTTACAGTAGTTAGTAATGATGGTGAAGGTTCACAAATCACTGTACGTGGTGCAGACGCGAACCAGAATAACATCACTCTTAATGGTCAATCATTGACCTCAACTGACTTCTCTCAAGCTGTAGATTTGAGCTCATTCTCGGCTGATATTCTCTCTAAACTGGAAGTGGTTAAGACGCCAAGTGCGGATCACGATGAAGGTTCTTTAGGTGCAAGTGTAAATTTAGTTACAGTGCGTCCTTTAAATGTAATCAATGATGTGCGTTCTCTTACTGTACAAGGTCGTTATAGCGATTTTGTTGATGAAGCGAGCCATAAATTACAATTTGCGATTTCAGAAAAGTTCTTTGATGAAACATTAGGTTTTGCCATAACAGCTTACGATGAGACAAACTCTTACCGTAAAGATCAATACAATGCTGGAAATTTTGTTGAATCTCAAGAATATGCGCAAGCCATCGACCAAAATGGTAACGTCGTATCTGGCGTTAAAGTTATTGAACCCAATGTTGCTAGCTACGAGCTTCATTTAAATGAAAGTAACCGTAAAGGGGCGTCTTTAGGTATACAATTCCTTCCAACTGATCTATCAGAAATTATGTTTGATGTGACCTACAGCAAACAAGATTTAGTTAGAAGCCATGATGCGATTCAAGCCAAAAGTTTTGCTAACAATGGTAACTGGGTAGAAGGAGTTGAGCCAACAACCTTTAACCGTCCTGCCACGCCGTTTAGTGATCCAATCGATTGGTTTCAGGTTGATACAACCACTTATGACATGACTAAACGCTTAAACCGTTACGGTAATGGTAATATCGTTCGTTCGGAAGGTGGTCAAGATAATGAAAACTTAAGTGCGACGTTAAACTTTAAAACAGAACTAACTGATACTTTCCGTATGGAAGCTCAACTTGGTCACTCGTTTAGCGAATCTACGAATAAGCCAAGTGCCTATACAACAATGCAAAACTATTATCAGGTGCCAGGTTATTTATTATACGATGCCGGTGCGGATGTAGAGCCTGTTGGCGTTGACTGTACTGGCGGCGGTGATACTTGTCGCATGGTGTACGGTGACTCTTTTGTAGATTTAGGTGAATATATTTACGGTTACACCGACCCTGATACTGGTAGAGCTGTACCTGGAGCAGAAGATAATACAGCCTTTACCGGCTTTAACCCTCGTGACTTATCGTCATTCTTCTTAGGGTTTATCGGTGAATCCGATCGTTATGTAGAGGACTCAATCAGTAACGCTCAAATTGATTTCGATTGGGATATTGATGAATTTGGCATAACGTCAATTGAGTTTGGTGCTAAAGCGTCGAAACGTAATAAACTGGTTGATGATCAGGCTTATAGTTTCCAATCTCTTCAGGCGACTCAAATTATTACAGATCCGGTGACTGGTAAAACAATCGTTGAACTAGGCGGCTCTTTAAATGAAATTCGAGGTGATTTAATTGCTGGTGAAGAAATTAAATATGACGATTTCATGGAGTCTCTTGGTTATGCTCGCGAAGGCGCAACAATTGGTCTAAGACCAATTGACGTTAAATTGGCAAAAGAAATGGTGTTGGGTGATGGCGACGTTATTCGAAATGTAGACGATACCGCATCACGCGAGACGGATATCGATACAAAAGCCGTGTATTTCAAAACTAATTTTGAATTCCTTGATGGTCAACTAACGGGTGATATCGGTGTTCGTTATGTTGAAACGGAAATTGCCGCATCTGGCTATTCAGGTATGCGTTATTTCGAACAAGGCGGTTCGGATTTGCAGCGTGAAATTGACCGTCATACACTTGCTAACCTAGCAAACCCTAACTTAGACCCTTGCCCTGCACTTAACCTAGGTGATGACGGGGTTGCTCAAGACTATGAATTAAAATACCAACGAGTCGATGGTTTAGGTTGGGACACAAGTGCAGGTCCAGATCCATCTACTTGGGTCAGAATTCCTGATGCAGGAGCATGTAGCGATCAACGTTTTGTTGATTATGCACAACACTTAAATGATTTCCGCAATGGGGTTACGGATACAGCTCCAACGTTATCTGAGTATGAATTATTATGGAAGTCAATGTGGCGTTATGCTGACGTTCATACTAGCCGAACTTACGGTTGGGATAACCTTCCTGAGTGGAACGGTGATACAAATGGCGTAAACACCAACTATACATGGGGTACTTTTGAGAATAAAGAAGTTGCCTCAACGCCAGCATACAAAACACACAAGTATGACAACATTTTACCGAGTTTAAACTTAAATTACGCGTTTTCTGATGAGTTTGTAGGTCGTTTTGCAGTATCTAAAACTATGACTCGACCAGAAATTGACTTATTACGCCCTGGTTACAAAGTGACTGAAGGAAGTTATTGGGCAAGCGGTAATTTAAATGTTGGTCGTGTTGATATGTATAACACCCAGCTTGAGCCGTTAGAGTCAAACAATTTAGACTTGTCGTTTGAATGGTATTTCAATGAAACGGGCATGTTGAGCTTAGCGTACTTCAAAAAAGATATGTCTAACTTTACTGACCGTGAAACGACATTGACGCCAATTTACAGTGTACGAAACCCAGATGATGCGCCTGTTAGTGGTGATGACTTAGTATTGCTTGATGAAGCAGACCTTGCTGAATGTCACCCAATCAGAGCAACGACTGAGTTTGGTTATAAAGATAATGATCCAACGACATACAGTGGAGACCCATTAGATAACTGTGCCAATATGCAAGTAACTAAAACAATTAATGCGAAAGATGCAGAAATTGAAGGTTTAGAAGTTGGTTATACGCAATCTTATGATTTCCTACCTGGTATCTTAAGCGGTCTTGGTATTTCAGCGAACTATACATATCAGCAAAGTGAGTATGAATCTGAACCATCTTCAATTAACCCAGAGGTGTTGTTGCCGTCATACCCGGTAGCCGATACCCCAGAGCACAGCTACAACTTCACCACATTTTGGGAAGAAAAGGGTAACCAAGTACGTATTAGCGTACGCGGTACGTCTGATTCTTTAGTAGGGAAAGATTGGTCCAATGGTCAATACGGCCGAAGCTGGAACCAAGGCTCTATCTGGAATGAAGGTAGAACCACTGTCGACTTATCTGCGTCATGGCAGTTAGCGGATAACATGTCACTGACTTTCCAAGCTATTAACTTAACTGACGAAGCATACCGTACGTACTTTACGAGCCGCACTCTAAACGTGGTACGAGTAGCAGCAGACAATGCTGCTGGTTATGACTTTGCTCCTCTAGAAGAAGGTAACCCGTTAGATGGTGACGCGCCAACACATCGTACTTATAAGAAGTACAAAGTTGGAACCACCTACCGTTTAGGTTTACGAGTTAATTTCTAATTGAGCTTTGAGTATGCGGCGGTTTGCCGCCGCTAGGTTAAAACAGAATTTGGTAAAGAATAATGAAAACATTGAAAACAAGTAGAGCTTTATTAGTAAGTTCAATTTTGACAGCCCTTGCTGGTTGTGAAATAGAAAACCCAGACTATACGCCTGAAACTCAGGCAAATAATAATGCACCAACACATGGCGGCGATATCGTATTGGCGTACCATGAAAAAGATGCGTTTAAACAAGTAGACTTATTGGGCACTATCACAGGTATTAGTGCTGGTGATACGGCCGCAAAAGACGCTGATGGTAACTTTTTGACTGTAACAGACATCGTGATAACACCTTCAGGTGATAGAGTTGACGATATTGCTGGGGCAGGTGTTGAAGTTCAAGGTAATAAAATTGGTATTCGTCCACTGGATATCGCACCAAATTTAGACACTGGTGAGACTTATACAGTTGCAGTCAATTTCAACATATCAGATGGCCAAAATAAAACGCCTCGTATGGCGACCTTTACTTTTACTGGTGAAGATTTTGCGCCGGTTATTGTTGGAGATGCAATTGGTAACTTCACAAGAGATGCGGGAGCTAGCTCAATTGACCTGTTAGATGGTGTAACGGATGCAGATGAAGAAGAGTTGATGGTCAGTGATTTAGTGATTTCAAGTGATAATCCATTTAACTTACCTATGGCGTTTAACGGTACAAATTTAGATTTGGATATTGCTGCCGTTGAAGCGAGTATTCCTGACGGTGAAAAAGTAACTTTTGAATTTAGTTATACCGTAAGCGACCACAACAATGACTTAACAAGACAAGGCGTTATTAACGTCTTAGGTGTGCAAGACGTTGCTGGCGCACCTTTGGTTACAAACTACTTTAAAGAGTTAGATGTCCAAGAGACGGACTCAGTGCAAGTAATTGACTTAAGCAATGAAATCGTTGAAAGAGAAGGCGATGAGATTGTTATAAGTGAAGTTATGATCGATGGTGAAGCGCTGCCTTTTGGTTATGAACTAAACGGTAACGTACTTACCTTAGATCCACATAGCTTCTTCAATGATGTGGCAGCGGGACAGGAAATTTCTCATACAGTTACATACAAGGTTGCTGACACAGCAGGAAATCAATCAGATGGTACACCAGAGTTATCGATTACCATTTCGGGTGTTGAAACCAACTTAATTGCAGCTGCAATGCCTAACTATGACTTTGAAGATCCTTCTTTGGCAGGAGATATTGTAGCTGGTGGTAATTTAGGTGGCTTTAGCAATATTGGTTGGGCGAATTGGGGTTGTCCAGAAGCCGCAGTCGGCGCTGACTTTGCAAGAACCGGTACGATGGGTTTACGCTTACGAGGTAGTTTCTGTCACTTAAACATCGATAGTATAATTCCGTCATTACCAAACGATGAAAAATATGCCTTTTCATATGGCCTGTACAATAATGCAGTAGGCACCACCCCATACGTACCGATTTATGCTAGTGCTGGTACTGAATTGCCGAACCGATTTTGGGCTGGTGCGCGTCATGTGCAAACACTCAACACTTGGTTGGAGCATGTTCAAGTCGTGAACACCTTTGAATTTGGTAATTGGGTTAATTACGTAGGAGCTACATTGAGTTGGGGCATTTTGAAGTATGATGATTCGTACTCTGGAGGTTCACATAATCTGGATGACTTCTCAGTGGTTGCATTTGGTAGTTACGACGCGGTTGCACACGATATACTAGAAGCGGATGTTGGTGCGTTTGAAGCAGGTGAAACTATTACTTCAACTGGTGGTATTGTAGAGGTTCAGTCGGTAACTACGGGTGAAGGTGAAGCAGCAGTAACAGCTAATAAACTGTTTGTTGATACAACTAATGTTGATGGTTCGGTAACGATTAGTTTGCCAATCAAAGCTGGTGCAATATCACAAGATGGTCGATATGCTGTGTCACTTCAAGCTCAGCTAATAAATCATGATGATTTATACAGCGAAGGAGCAAATACTCGAGTGCCATTTTCAGCATCACTTTCAAATGGAACAGAAACCATTTCAGCTAGCTTAACTGGGAGTACTTGGGGAGCGAACGTTTCATCATCTGATATCATCATCTCAGAAAGTTATGGTACCAGCGCAGATGTCGATTGGTCTCAAGAAGATATGGTTCTAAACCTGACATTTTCACAAGACAATGCACAATACTACATAGATAATGTGCGACTGATCATCATCCCATAGAAAGGGAATATCTTGACTTTAAAAACCTCGGCTTGCCGAGGTTTTTTTATAGCTTATAAATTTGTAATTTAGCTGAAGTGAATGATCTTGTATTGAATATTGTTAACAATGTTCAAATAATGTATAAACCTAACACTACATAAAATAACAATAAATGGGATAAGTCATGTCAACACCACAATTTGAATTGGTGAACTCAGAAGCACACAAAGATATTCGTATAAATACAGGTAAGTTTGATATCGTAGAAAATAAAGTTAATGCTGCGGTTGTAGTCGCAGGTGAACTCAGCACTTTGATACATGAATACCCAATTTTCATTAGTAAAAATCCCGAAACCAATGAATTTCAATTAATTGCGATCTTGGGGCTTCACTCTGGTGAAAACCTATTTCTGCAAGGAGAGGTTTGGCGCGCAAAACATTTACCTCTCGACGTGCTACGCAAGCCGTTTCAAGCGTTTATTCCTGATCCCAAAAACCGTGCAAAAGGCTCTATAGCGATTGATATTGATAATGAGTTAGTGCGCCATGATAAAGGCGAGTTATTGTTTACTGAGACCGGAGAAGCTACCGAATACTTTAAGCGCATTGAAGCTATTTTTTCTCAGCTTATGGGGGGAACAATGCAAACCGCTACGCTGTTACAGCAAGCGGCTGACTTAAACTTACTTGAAGAAATAGGTTTAAATTTTGACCTGGCTGATGGCAAGCAAGCAAGTTTAAACGGGTTGTTTGCTTTTAATAAAGAAAATGTATCAGCACTAAAGGGCAAAGATTTAGAGCGTTGTCATGAGTCCGGTGTTTTACAGATATGTCACTTGGTATTAAGTTCTGCAACTCATCTGGATAAATTAATAAAGTGGCACGCTGACAAATAGATCTTTTAGACTGTCGTTTAATTTTAAACTTATAATACCTGTCTATTTTTTATAGCCCGAGAAATAGTTGTAAAGTTAATGATAACCTTTGCAACTGTTATGTTTTTCTTCTAATTCATTTCTACCTTATCGACTTTCCTAGTTTTGGCCCAAAAGAGGCTTTAAGTAGCTACAACTTATAATCTTCCTTTGTTACTTATCAAAATCCAAACTCATAATTGCTATTTATTTCCGTGTTGATCATTAATTGTTAACAATGTACGCTGTTCAATGTGTCTAAAAAACACTCAAGAATATAATAAAAGTCAAATCAACATGGGAAATATAATATGAAACTTACGGGGAAGGAATTACTTCGTAGATATGTGCGATCCGCCCTGCTAATAGCAGCAGGTAGTGTTGTTGCGTGTGCAGAAATAAACGAGGAAGAAGAGAGTTATAATACAGGCGTTTTTATTGATGCTCCTGTGTCCAACATTAATTATAAAACTGACACCAATCGTGGAGTTACCAATGATAAGGGGGAGTTTCTATATAAGCCTGGCGATTCAGTTACGTTTTACATTGACGAGTTGTTGTTGCCGCCGGTTGAGGCTTCTTCTGTTGTTACTCCATTGCACATTGCTAAAGCAACCTCAAATGACAGTAAAGAACAAGCTATCATCGCTGTTAATATTGCGAGGTTGTTGCAATCTTTGGATACAGATGGAAATCCTGCGAATGGTATAGCTCTGCAAAATGATCTTAAAGTTTCAAATGGACTCGATCTCACACTTAATGCTAGTGACTTTGAGTCTGCAATGAAAACTCTGATGCCAGACATTGCATTAGTAAAACGAGACGCTGCTATCGCTCATTTGGTAAGTCATTTAACTAGCTTAGGCATCAATATTGATATTTTAGAAAAACTAAAGGACTTGATTAACGACTCAGGTGACAACTCTGACGATTCAGACGACGACTCTGACGATAATTCAAATGATACCGATGAGGATTCGGACGGCTCTTTTGTTGTTGATGGTTCTGAGTTGCCAATCACCATAGACAATACATTGCAGTATTCTTTCGATGCAGACATTACAGGCTCGCTGCAAAAACTTGTGACTCTAGAATTGGCTATCGACGTTAATTATGCAAGTTTAAGTTTAACCTCAGGCGATACATGGCTAATTGATAGCATGGACGTTCCATCTGCTGGGACTCATACTCTGCAAGCGCTTGTTAAGTTTCCAGCTGCAGGTGAGCAACAACTGGTATTTTCAGGACGTTCGGAGGCCATAACCATCAACAAAGTAACTTTTACTGACGTTACTGAAGAGCTAGTTATGTTCAATGATATATCGTCAGATATTGGTTTAATTACTGAAGATACCTATAAGTATGGTGGACCTGCTATTGGAGATGTTAATAACGACGGACACTATGACTTTGTTACCGCTAATCATAATTACATTCCGCCGCAATTGGTTACTAATAACGGTGACAACACGGTAACTATTCAGCGTTTGTTTGCTGGAGCTCAAGACTTCCATGGCAATGCGCTTGGAGATTATGATGCCGATGGTGACCTAGATATAATGGTGGCGTTAGGTGGCGCCAATGGAACTAGTCCAACGTCTTACGCATTACTTAAAAACAATGACGGTGTATTTGAAAATGTATCGGTTGAAACAGGCATTAATACACCGGCGCGGGGGCGTTCTCCACGTTGGGTTGATTTTGATCTTGATGGCGATCTCGATATTATTTTAGCCAATGCAAAAACTCCAAATAGTGATGGTCCGATCCAATTATTTTATCGGAACATGGGAGACGGTACGTTTACCCCAGTGCGCGTGCCTGGTGTTGAAAGTCAAAATGCTGAGCGACTGCTGATCACTGATTTCAATGGTGACCAAATTGACGATTTAGTTTTATATTCACCGCTTACTATTTGGCAGGGCAATGGCAACTTTACCTTCACTAATGTAACCGACACTGTTTTGCCAGCGAATGTGCGAAAAGCTTGGGGCATTAATGCCATCACTGATGTGGATGTGAATAATGACGGCCGACTAGATTTATATTTAGCCTCCGGAAAAACACATTATCAGTTATCTCGCAAATCAATTGACTTTAACCCGGCCAATGGTGAGCTAAATATTCATGACGACGGTGAAAAAGGTACCACGCTTATCGACTTTAAAGCAGATGGTGCGATTACCTTATCAGACTTAAAGTTAACCTACCGTCAGTGGAATGGCGACTATCCAATATTCTTAGGCACAGATAAAGCAAGACATGTAGTAAAAGCCGCAGGTTTCCAACCAAATCAATTACCTGCAGAAATGGTCGACGCAGAAGATACATTGACCGTTGCTGCAGCCGAAGCCTCGGGATGGCCAGAGGAACGTTCAGTTAACGGGCTTTACATTGGCCATACCGGCGATGGAAACTGGAAGGCCGAATGGGTTCGCGATCAAAATATCTATTGGAATGTGTCATTTACATTAAGCGGTCTTACCGACGTATCTTACGATTGGACTCCTAATAACCGAAACGGTCAAGACGTGCTGCTTGTTAATCAAGGTGAGCAATTTGTTGATGCATCAGCGGATTGGAATATACCCAAAGGGGGGGACCATTGGGGCGTTACTCATGGTGATTTCAATAATGATGGTTGGAATGACTTATTCGTATATAGATATGGTTTTTTGAAGCAACGAATTACAGACTTACTTCTTTTGAACACAGGTGATGGTCAGTTTATCACAACACATAACCACGGTGCATTTGATCCTAATGATACAGGGCACGGTGATATGGGGCAGGCATTCGACTTTGATAAAGATGGTTATGTCGATATGCTGAGTGGCAGTGAAGAGGTAGGTCATTGGTACTTATGGAATAACCAGACAGAGAACGATAATAACTACTTATTAGTGGATGTTGACTACAGCCCGCTTGAAAATATTGACCCAATGTCGGCAGAGATCGTCGTAAGCTTACATACTGGTGAACAATATAAAAAACGAGTGAGCTCAGCAGGCGAGGTATTTTCGGCCGGAGTCATTGATACAGTACATTTTGGCCTCGGTAAAGCCACCAATATAGCATCCGTAACAGTTACTTGGCGAAACGGTGAAAGTGTCACACTCGACAATGTCACAGCGAATCAAATTATTTACAGCAGAGATGCAGAAGCGCCGTTACCTTCGAGCTTATCAGTGGACGATACAAGCATTAAATTAAGACCTACAGAATCTGTAGTTATCGAGCCAGTTTTCACACCTCTAAATGCAAAACCCGAACTCAACTGGGCGTCGACAGATGTAAATATCGCGACCGTAACAAACAATGGTGAAGTAACAGGTATAAGTGACGGTAGTGTAACGATTATGGCTGAGTCTCATCATGACAATTCAGTTTTTGTTGAGATAACTGTTGAAGTTGGCGACTTTGCTGAAGTATTAACCACTGACGTACAGATATCAGGTTTCGAACAACCTTTTTATCTAGAACAGCAAACGAAATTAGATGCCGTGGTAACACCGGATAATGCCGACAATAAGACTGTCATATGGAGCAGTAGCGACGAAAGCATCGCATCTGTAAACGAGTCTGGGCTAGTGTCCAATTTAAGTTTGGGCGTGACAACTATAAAAGCAGTGACAGCAGATAGTGAAGATACGGTATTTGACAGTGTAGACATCACAGTTGAAGAATATTTTGAACAGTCAGTGGCATTTGACGACAACAGTAAATATACCGTCGACATACCGACTGATGTTATGTTTGAAGTTACCGCTAATTACCATGCCGGTTCAGGACAAACGATAGCTGACTCAGGGGTAACCTTTTATTTTAGAGAGTTAACTTCAGCATGGGTTCCCGTTAATGACTTAATTAATGAAGAATTAGGTTATGCAGGAACAACGTCTGGCAGCGCAACAACCACATTTGATTTGACGGGACTTAAAACAACGTCAGAGCTAGACGAAGGCAATTTTTACTTCTTGTTTGTTAAATTTACTAATGACAAAGGTGAAACGGTCAACGCTGGCTTATCTCCACTAAACGTGGTTGCACCTACAGACGATTCAAACACTGGCGGGGATGACACGAGTGATGGTGGTTCGGGATCAGATGGAGAACAACCGGACATCTGTGATGCGACGGTTAACCTTCTAGCTTGTGGCAACATAGATGGAGAAACTAGCGATGTCAGCGAATGGTATAGCTACGTCGATGGTGCGTTTGCAACAGATCGTTCTTCTGATATTTCCATGAGTACAGAGCAATCAAACGGTGGCACTGGCAGTATTAAACTTGAGTTTGCACCAGCTGGGGAAGTAAGACACCTTATTCTTAAGGATGTGAAATTCGATGTTACTGAAAGTGGCGACTATAAACTGGGAGTTGATGTTCTTGGAAATAATTTATCAACGGGAACAGATTACGTCATTGAATTGTCTATTCGACCGTTCGAGACGCCTGAAAACTCAGAAGTTTATAAGCTTTGGCAGAAGAAAACGGCGGGGCAATGGCATTCACTCTCCATGACTAAAACGTTGCCAATTGGTGATTATATTGTAGGGTTTAAAGTATTTAGCCCAGGTTTTGCGAACACGCTTACCTTAGATTATTACTTTGATAATCTAACGATAAACAAACTCTAGTCTAGTTAGCCTCTATAAAGGCTATTAAATATTTAACGAAAGCCAGCGACATCATTCGCTGGCTTTTCTTGTTCACAAAGTCATACAACTAACATTGTTATTTTTGAGAGTGATGAGCAATTTGTTCAGTTCGGAACACCACCAATTTGACAGTATTTATCACTTAATTATTGACCTTAAATTTTTATCTTACCCTAGTATTATATGTAATTTGTTTATGGTAGATTGTTAACAAAATTACAATTAAAGGTTAGATATATGTTTTTAAGGGGAGTGTTAGGGGTATCGGTACTCATTCCTTGTTTGCTCAGTGCAAACGATAATATTGAGAGAATTAGTGTTTTTGGAAACTATAACCCTGTCGCGTTAAACCAAATGCCAAGCGCATTGTTCGTCTTAACCAAAGAGCAGATTGACTCTGTTGTTGGCTCTTCAGCATTAGACGTGTTGACTCAAGTACCAGGGATTAATGTTCAAAAGTCCGGGGTAAGTCAGGAAATATTTTTACGAGGTGCCGAAACCAATTTTGTTATTATTCAAATTGACGGCGTGCAAGTAAACAATCCTTTGGATACGCGGGGGGGAAGCTTTGATTTAGGTGCTTTATCAAAAGATGTCATCCAACGTGTCGAAGTGATCAAAGGCGCGCAATCATCAATTTACGGCTCTGACGCCATTGCTGGTGTAATTAACTTTATAACATACGACAGCGAATTCACCACTTCGTCACTTTCAGCAACGTTACGTAGCAACGGTTCTCAGCACCTAAGCGGAAACTTATCATTTGGCAGTGCTATGTTTGGCGCTACCATTGTGAATTCAGATAATGCAACAACCGGTGACGAACAGAAGTCCATTGAATTAACAGCACATGAGACGTTAAACCTTAAAAACGACAGTGAAACTCAGCTTAGTGCACGTTATAGCGATTATCAGCAAAAGGCGATTGCGGATCAGAGTGGCGGTATTTTATTTAACCCAAACTCAATCAAAGATGATAAACAGGGACAGGTTTTCTCGGCCAGTATACGTCACCTAGAAACGGTTTCGGCAAACTACCAACTTGCCTTGCAAGCGGAAGTTTTCGATTCGAATGAAAGCTTATCGACGCCTGGCATTGCACCATTTTTCTCTGCGCCACCGACCACTTCAGAAAACGACTATTCTTATTACAAACTACGTTGGTTAAACGGCATTCAATTGGACTCTCTGTTTTTAACAGCTGGTCTCGATTACAAATCAGAACAGGGTGAAACTAAAGGTCGAATGGAAATGTTCACCTTCTCTGAAACTGGTGAGATTATCTCGTTTGAGCTTCCAACCAATTACAACATAGAGCGTGATAATTTAGCGGCGTTTGTCGATGCTAAGTGGCAATTCAATGGGGTTACAGTCTTTGCAGGTGCGCGTTATGACGACACAAAACGATTCGACGACCAAACGACGTGGAAGCTAGGGGCGAGTTATCAGTTATCAGAGCAAATACGCTTATTTGCAAACACAGGCACGGCTTTTAAGTTACCTAGCCTATATGCACTGAGCAATAACCTAATTGGCAACCCCAATTTAAAACCAGAGCAAGCGACTAATCACGATTTCGGTATTGAAGCGAGTTTCGAGAATTCTACTGTCAGTTTATCAGTGTTTAATTATGACTATACAGATTTAGTCGACTTTGACTTTACGACATTCTCGCTGGTTAACCGTTCGCAAATTACCAGTTCGGGTGCCGAACTGATTGTGACGGGAGAGTTGACGGATGCCTTGTCTTATCATTTTGATATCACCTATGTGGAGTTAGAAACTAGTGAAAATGAAGTGCTTACTGGTCGCCCTGAATGGCAAGGTGGCGCTGGGTTAAATTATCAATATAACGACATCATTTCTACTTCGGCAAGCTTTGATTATGTAGGTGACACGGTAGGGTCTAGTCTGCATTCTGGCCAAGGGAATATCTATGATTTAGACGCTTATCATAGATTGGATTTGACCACTCGTTGGTTATGGCAATCTAACATTCAATTCGATTTCTACGTGCAGAATATATTTGATGCTGATTATCAAGTTGCGGTTGGTGTACCGAGCGATGATCTAGGGCTTGGAGTTCGCGTTCATTGGATCATTGAGTAAGTTGATTTCAACTAATTAATTAAGGCATATGTGAGGAAGCGCAATGAAACGTCTCGTAATCGGTTTTAGTTTTATATTGATGGTAGTCAGTAACTTAGGTAGTGCAACTGAGCTTGACGATATGATCACCGCCAAAGTTCAGCAACCAGAGGTATTAAGCCAAGGGCAAACCTTGTTTGAGCAGATATGTGCATCGTGTCATGGTAAGGATTTAACGGGCGGCTCAGGCTTTAACTTAAAAGATGCTGAGTGGGTTCATGGCAGCAAGCCATCGCAAATTATTAACAATGTAAAAACAGGATTTATGAACGCGGGGATGCCGGGGTTTGGCGCGGTGTTTACAGAGCCTCAGCTGCAATCGATAGTTGCCTATATATTGTCGAAACGTGAAGGTTGGAGTGATTTAACTTATAAGCTGTATCAGCTTGACGACGAAAACGATAAAGACATCACCGAAGATAAACTGATCAAAACTGGCTCTTTGCCTAAAGGGTTAGCGGATTATTCTATTCCAGAAATTCAGCATTATTTCATCGAGTTTGAAGGCGATTTTTATGCGCCAACCGATATCGACTCGCAAATTTGGTTGGAGTGGGGCTTTCCTCACGAAGTTAATATGTACGTCGATGGTGAACAAGTTGAACGCACAGGCTCTCCTTGGTACCCAACGTGGCGATTAAAGCGCGGCAAACAACATCTTAGAATTACCTACCGTTCGGGCACAACCAAACCACAACAACGCAACTTAGTGATGTTGGGTACAACGTTAGACTTAAAAGTTAAGCTATTTGCGGTGTCTTCCAGAGCGAAAGCCATTCTTGAAGGTAAAAAGTATGAGGTGAAGGCAGAGTCTGAAACCGTTATTCAACGTAAACGCATTCATGAATTACCCCCATTTAGTATATCGGTAGGTTTACCTTCAAAGATGAATTATGCGTTTAATACCAAATCTTGTTCAATAGTAGGTTTGTGGCAAGGGGAGTTATTGAATATCGGTCCTAACATCGCAGGGCGCGGCGAAGATCCGAGCTTGCCTCTCGGTGAGTGGGTATTTAAGTACCCACTGGAAGTAGCACAAGCGACTGAGTCGAGTTGTAAATACCTAGGTTATCAGTTGGTGAATGGCGAACCGCATTTTTCCTATCAAGTTGACGGTCGTGTATATCGAATGTTTGCCGAGTCCTCGTCTAATAACAGTATTAACTTTAATCTCAGATCAGAATCGAAACATCAACTCACTATGTCATTGCCAATGTCAGAAAAAGTGAGTTGGACAATTAACAATAAAAAAATCACCGAGCTTAAAACTTCGGTAACGATGACAAATCAATTAATTATTACTGCGCAAATACAGTAATAGTCTCAACAGGAAATCATGATGAACCTAACTAAAATAACAACACTAAGCATCAGTCTTTATACCGCTCTGTTAAGTTGTAATAGCGCACTGGCTCAGCAAGCGCCAACACACGAGTATAAACCCGATGGCTACAACATTGTCACAGTAGAAACGCCAAAAGATGTTCGCTTTCACGTAACAGGGTTAGACAGTGATGCACATGGTGTTATTTGGGTTGCAACCCGTTTAGGAGAAGTGTGGTATTTAAAAAATAATACGTGGTCTAAGTTTGCTGAAGGTTTACATGAGCCAACCGGGTTACTGGTGGATGACGACGGTTCAATTTTAGTATCACAAAAACCAGAGTTAACGCGCTTGATAGACAGCGATAAAGACGGGGTCGCAGACGCTTATATTCCAGTTGCTAATGAATGGCAATTTCATGACAACTATCATGAATTCACTTTTGGGCCAGTAAAGGACAAAGCAGGAAACTTATACGGCACGTTGAATCTTAGTCACAATAACCCTGACGCATTTACCATGGGCGCGATGGGAACCGCTGGTGGTCACCGTGGTTTTGCTTTTAAAGTCAATTCTAAAGGTAAATACTCACCGTACGCACATGGACTGCGCTCTCCGGCGGGAATTGGTGCCAGTCCAAAGGGCGAGATTTTCTTTACTGACAATCAAGGGGATTGGGTACCAACATCCAAAATGCACCTACTACAAGAAGGACGGTTTTATGGTCATCCCGTTTCATTAATTGAAATAGAGGGTTTTACCAAAGAGAAAGTGCAAAACCTATCGTTAGAAACCCTAGAGGCGATGAGTGAAAAACCTGTGGTTTGGATACCGCATGTTGAGGTCGCTAATTCGCCAGGCAATCCAGAGTGGAATACAAGCAACGGCAAGTTTGGTCCATTTGAGGGGCAGATATTTATTGGTGACCAAACGCAGTCCAACGTATTCCGAGTGTTGTTAGATAAAGTTAACGGCAAATACCAAGGCGCAGTTATTAACTTTATGAATAAATTTCAAAGCGGCAATATTCGTGCTGAATTTGACGTTAATGGTCAGCTGTGGATTGGGCAAACCGCGAGAGGTTGGGGCGCGCAAGGCGGTAAACCATTTGGATTAGAAAAAGTTGTTTGGGACGGAACTAATCCGTTTGAACTGCTTGATATTAAGTTGACTAAAACAGGGTTTAAATTGACCTTTACGGAAGCATTAGACGCTTCGACTGCGACGTCTGAAAGCTTATCAGCGCAATCTTGGCATTATCATTATTCAGGCAATTACGGCTCACCGAAAAAAGAGTTAACTCAGTTATCTATCAGTAACATTTCGCTAAGCAATGATAAAAAATCGATTGATATAGCGCTGCCGCTCGCAGCGGATAAAGTCGTGCAAATAGACTTTCCTGGTCTTAAAGATGTGAATGGTCGCCATGTTAGCGTTGAGAAAGTGTATTACACCCTGAATGAACTGATTAAGTAACGGTGATGTATGAAAACATTAGCACTGTTCTTTTTTTCAATATTGGGATTGGCTGCTTGCCAATCTTCAATGCAGGGCTCGTCTTTAGCGGAAAACAAAGCTATTCGTGTGTTAATCGTAGATGGACAAAACAATCACTTTGTTTGGCCACAAACCACGCACATGATGAAATTGTTTTTACAAGAAAGCGGTAAATTTGAAGTCGATGTTTATCGCACCGCTAAAACGTGGATGGGTGACAAGCTGTTGGCTCAATTCCCTGCGATGGATGGTCGTACACATGTTGCTTTAAAACAACCTGAAACCGATGAAAGCTTTTCGCCAAATTTTAGTAATTACGATGTTGTGATCTCTAATTTCGGCTGGAATGCAGCGCCTTGGCCAACTGAGACTCAGCAAGCATTTGAGCAATATATGCAAAATGGCGGTGGTTTTGTTGCGGTTCACGCCGCCAATAATTCGTTTCCTAATTGGCAAGAATACAACCTAATGACCGGACTTGGAGGTTGGGGGGGACGTAATGAAAAAGACGGCCCTTATGTTTATTTTGATGATGCAGGTCATCTACAGCGTGACTATACAGTAGGAAACGGTGGTGGTCATGGTCACCAGCATCAGTTCGTAATTCAACAGCGTCAACCCCACCCAATTACTCGAGGTTTGCCCAATTCTTGGCAACATAGCAAAGATGAACTTTATAACCGTTTAAGAGGTCCTGCACAGAACTTAACTGTGTTGGCAAGTGCCTACGACGATAAAAAGTTTAACGGATTTGGACGCCACGAGCCTGTGCACATGACCATTCGATATCACCGAGGGAGAGTGTTTCATACCACGCTAGGCCATGGTGTTGAGGTTTATAAGGATGAAAACTTTATAAAGGTCATGCGCCGCGGAGTTGAGTGGGCTGCAACTGGCAGAGTATCCAAACAATAATAAGAACAAAGGAATAGATTATGGGTAACAACATAATTAAAGGGCTAATTATTAGCTTATTTGTGGTCATCGGTAGCGTTAATGCAAGCACTGACGTTAAGTTGATAGGTGAATTAAAAAAATGGCATAAAGTTACGTTTCAGTTCGATGGACCAGATGCATCGGAAGACGATGAATACAACCCATTTGTAAACTATAAACTTAATGTCACGTTTACTCACCAACAAACTAAAAAATCGTATAAGGTGCCGGGATATTTTGCTGCTGATGGCAATGCCGAACAAACAAGCGCAACGGGTGGTAATAAATGGCGAGTGCATTTTAGTCCTGATGAAATCGGTGAATGGCAATGGCAAGCAAGTTTTATAAAAGGTAATTATGTTGCGGTTTCTGTAACCAATAATACAGGTTTAAGCGCCGGTTTTATGGATAATCAAACAGGGACTTTTAACATTTCACCTACCGACAAAACCGCACCGGACTTTCGCGCCAAAGGGCGTCTACAATATGTTAATCAACCCTACCTGAGATTTGCAGAAAGTGGAGGTTACTTTATTAAAGCCGGGCCTGACTCTCCTGAAAACCTGTTATCTTACGCCGATTTTGACGGCACGTACCACAACGATGGTTTTAAAGATCATTTGGTAAAAAAATGGCAGCCACATGTTCAAGATTGGAAAGACGGCGACCCGACATGGCAAGAGGGCAAAGGCAAAGGGCTTATTGGCGCGGTCAACTATCTTGCGAGCAAAGGCATGAACTCAATGTCTTTTTTAACCCTCAATATCGTTGGCGACGATCAGAATGTATTTCCTTACGTCGATAATAAAGATCATCTTCGCTTTGATGTATCCAAACTGGCGCAGTGGGAAGTAGTATTTGAACATGCACAGAAAAACGGCATATTTCTGCACTTTAAAACTCAAGAAGTTGAGAACCAAGGGTTGTTAGACAACGGCGGTATGGGACTCGAACGCAAATTGTATTATCGAGAGCTTATTGCACGATTTGGTCATCACTTAGCGCTGAATTGGAATTTAGGTGAAGAAAATGGCGAATGGCATCCAAACCCGCCGACACCACCGCAAACGACTTCTGAACGTTTGGCGATGGCTCAGTACTTTAAGCAAAACGATCCGTATCAGCACCACAGAGTCATTCACAATGGTCAGTACTTTCATGATATCGCCGCAACTGGCAGCCATTACACAGGAGCTTCGGTGCAAACATCTTCGCCTGATTTTTCTCAAATACATGGGGCCGTGATCAAACTGCGCGATTGGCCGGTAAATAACGGACGGCCATTAGCGATTGCTGTCGATGAACCGGGAGATGCTGAATATGCGCTTCGGTCTGACGAACTTAACCCGGAACACTTTGATGCCAGAAGCAATGGCTTGTGGGGAGCGTTAACCGCAGGTGCTTGGGGCACAGAATGGTATTTTGGCTACAAAAATGAACACTCGGATCTGACGGCACAAGATTGGCGCACTCGCGATAAGTTCTGGCAACAAGCAAAACATGCAATCGACTTCTTCAACATGGCTAATTTGGACTTACCCGGTGCTCGTAATCAAGATAATTACGCCAGTAATGCATGGGTACTGGCAAAAGATAAAGAGTTCTACGTGTTGTACACCAAAGATGCATCTAAAGGCGTGTCTTTAAAGTTACCGGGAGAGCCTGCAAATTATAGCGTTCGATGGTTTGATCCAAGAAATGGCGGTAGCTTGCAGCAGGGCTCGGTAACAGCGCTGATACAAGACCAGCCTTTTAAGCACTTTTGGATCCGGCATGAAAAAAGTTTGGGAGAAGCGCCAAGTACTCCAAATAAAGACTGGGTTATTTTGATAAAACGCAAATAAAAGGATTTAAAATAAACATGATGAATTTAAAGTTTCAAATTATAAGTGCAGCACTAATATCGTTGTTATTAGGGAGTTGCGGTAATGGAATTCAAAAAGAGCAAGTGTCAGGACAGTCACTGGAAGTGTCGAGCAGTGAACGTCCAAATATTTTGTTTATTATGGTAGACGATTTAGGCTGGCATGATATAGGAGCGTATGGTGAGCGAGACATAGATACGCCTAATTTAGACCAATTAGCCAAACAAGGTATGTTGTTTACAAATGCTTATGCCAGCGCACCAGTTTGCTCTCCTTCAAGAGCAGGCGCAATCACAGGTATATCGCCAGCACGCTTAGGGTTAACCAACCATATTTCTCGTCAGCACTTTGCGCCAGAGAAAGCTGTTTGGTTAGATGCAGAAACCGCCTTGTCGTTGCCTAACAGTGCCGTTACTTTTGCTGAAGTACTAAAAGAGCAGGGGTATGCCACGGGATTTTTTGGTAAATGGCATTTATCGTTGATTCAAAGTAATAGCGCAAAAGTGACCGATCCATCTACTTTACCTGAGGCGCAAGGATTTGATGTCAACATAGGTGGTGGTGCATTTGGTGGTCCGCCTTCGTGGTGGTCTCCGTATAAAAATCCATATATTACTGATGGTGAAAAAGGCGAGTATCTGCCCACACGATTAGTTGATGAAGTTGTGTCGTTCATGAGTGAACAAAAAGATAAAAAGAGTCCGTTTTTGGCGGTAATGTGGAATTATTTAGTGCACTCACCTTTAAAGGCGCCAGCGGATTTATTGGCTAAATATGAGCAGCGCAGTAATGAAGGTAAGAACGTTGGGTTGCCAGTTTACGCAGCGATGATTGAGGCTATGGACACTTCAGTTGGAAAGGTACTTAAGTCTCTTAAAAACTTGAACTTGGCTCAAGATACCTTAGTCGTATTTACCTCTGACAATGGTGGAGTTTGGAAATTGGCGGATAATGGTGGTTTACAATTTGGCAAGGGGTGGCCTTATGAAGGAGGGGTAAGAGTTCCATTGATCATCAAGTGGCCTGGTAAAATAGAAGCTGACAGTACTCAAGCTGAAACCGTAATTAACACCGATTTTTTCCCAACATTCTTAGATGTGGCGAGTGCTGCAGTTCCAAAGGACATTCCGTTAGAGGGGGAGAGTTTATTGCCACTACTTACTAATACTGGGTCGTTACAACGTGATGCAATATTCTTTCACTATCCCAACTATGCATGGCATGCGAAAAACCGCTTGGGTGGTGCAGTGATCAGTAATCAATTCAAGTTAATCCAATGGTACGACGACGACTCTGTTGAGTTGTATAATTTGGCAGATGATCCGTATGAATCTAATGATTTAGCTAATGCAAAACCTAAGTTAACGAAACAATTGAAGAAGAAGTTTAATCAATGGTTAACAGATTCAAAGGCGAAAATGCCTATTAAAAGCCCGGCATCCAAACAGTAAAAATAGACAGATTTAGTGCTTTGAACAGGTACTTAAACGACGGTTTGAATACCTGTTCAGCTTAAAATAGACGTTTATAAAAATTAGGCTTTAGTTATTCTCCAACGTCCAAGTTCTTACCCAATCCACATAAGCTGTAGTTGCTAGGTCGTTTCCAAAATTCAGGAATTACCTAGCAACTCGTAACTAATAACAAACAAATCCATCCTCGAATTCGTATCCTTCCCGCCAAAGTTGTTTAAACGTGATTGCGTCACTGGTATCAAAGTTCACATCAAAGAGTTGTGTCCAAACGGTCAGTTCATTGATATATGAATGATCACCTAAGTCTAAAACTTTCGAGCTTGCAACCTCTGGGGCCAAAACCTCCAAATAGTCGATACTCTCTTGGTAATCGTTCACCCAACTAAAATCCACAGCTGAGATTTTCAAATGTAAGGGAGAAAATGTCAGTGATGGGACTTGCTGATGGATATCAGAAGCTAAATCGAGCTGCATGTTTGAAAGATTCAACGCAGTACCCGCCGCAGGGGCGATGATTTTCCATTCTAAAGTCGCTACATTTAGATAGTCAGGTAATTCACTGTCAAATTTAGAAAAAGACACAACAAGTGTGTCGAAATTGTGCTCCGTTAAGTCGTAACTTTCGTTGGCTTCAGCAAACAAAGTGTTTATATCTAAGCCACTGTGCTGATTGAGTGATTGATATATGTTGTGCTTTGCTGAATCGTAAAATGTCGTAGTCTTAGCACTAGCAAAAGTATTGTAGTTTGTCTCAGAAGGGCGGTTTAAATTAATAAGCGTGAATAATGACGCTTTGTATTTTTGTGCTTCTGGCAATTCAAATAAGCTAACACTTTCATTGTTATAGACCTTATTGTTACTAAAACTGTGTTGTGCCGCATCCAACCACATCTCATTGATCAATGTTGAATATTGAAACTTTGTGTCGAAGGGGGCACATAAGTCTCCGACTGAGGTTGGGTTGTGCTCGTAATCTGTAAATGATAGAGATTTTTCAGTGGTCGAAATAGACGCTGAAATTGACTCTGGTGGCCTAGGTGACAATACATATCCTAAATATTTCTCATTTCGTTTTGTCCTCCACGAACTAATATCAACGTTTGTTGAGGCTGAAAACATTTGGGGCTCATTGACATTGTTAACGCAATATTCGAAGTTTTGAAACTGAACTTCGTTGTATGTTAGATATTTAGCAGAACCGTCAGCTTTTAATTGACCTTTGTCTTTTGCTCGCCATTCGACTGACTCGGCAACACTGTTGTCATCAAAATTAACCTCCTCAGGAAAAATTACACTCATGTCGTAGTCACTGCAAATACAGTTTTCGACGGTCGCCGAGGTTTGAATTATTACGCCTAAGTCTTTGGGTTGAATGTCTGTATAAGTCGTGATCTCAACTTTAGGTTGGGTGAGCACCTTAGCTTCTCTAACTAGGGAGATAGTTTCTGAAGCATTTGGTGATGTATATTCAATAAAGCCATCGCGATTGGCATAGACAAACTCTTTGGTGGAAAAATCGTCATTGTGGACAATAAAGTACGCATTTGGGTTTGGCGTAACCGAACCACAGGCGTTTTCTATGGCGACAGAAACTGAAAAAGTGGATTGCGTTTGTGAGTCCGTGTCGTTTTGCAGATTGCAGCCCGCCACAAAAAGTGCCACGACCACAGAACTAAATAATGATCTCATTACATTATCTCCTTGTTATTTAACTTACATGCTAAGGTACTTTCGCTGACACTCGTTTCAAGCAAATCGTTATGACAACCGTGCCAACTGATTAAATTGGGGTACTATTTCGCAACGCCCCTACTTTTGCGAGCAGGAGCGTTTGCGAAGGTCTTTGGTTAATGTCGCCATAAAAGCTATGGGTTTAAACGTTGCTGATACATTTTGCTGGTGACGTCTTTGACCGCTTGAACTAGCTCTGGATATGGCGTATCCGTTACGTTAACAAAGCCAATGTTGGCGTTTTCGCCGTCAAGTGCTCGGCCTGTAATTGGCTCATCAGTATATTGGAACCAATGTGCGCCAACCATGTAAGGTTTTGAAAGGACACTTTGCATGTATTCCTTATATTTTCTTGCCCGATCTTTTTGATCGCTGGCGTGCACTATGCCTGGATTAAACATGCCAGAATCAGATGCCGTACCGATATGGAATTCACCGATGGTTACTGGCAAATCAACTTTTTCTAAGAACTTCCAGAAATGATCTTGAACCCCATCTTCATAAATATTAAAGCTGAGGACGTCAGAGTAACTCGTCGATGCTTTAATGATTTCGTCAGGCATCCCCCAGTTCGCCATTCGAGCCCCCATGTACAAATGATTTGGCATAATCTCAGCTAAAGTGTTGTGCACAACTGTAAAATATTGTTCGCCTAATAACTCTAGTAAACGAGATAAATCGGCGACGTGCGCCGCATTGTATTGATTAAACTCAAGTCCTGCCGCTAATGTATCCCAAGAATCAATATCTGTATTCCAATGGGTGTTGAGCTTTGTAATGGTTTGATATTTATCTTTTAAGTGTTTGGTAAAAGCAGCTTTGGCAGGACTTTCATCTGCATTTTTAGACAAAGCATCTAAGATCACACCGTAACGTTCTTCAACGCTGCCTTCTCGTTCGCCCCAGCTCTTTTCGTTATCGATAAAAATACCTGCGCACCATGGGGAATTTTTCACTTCCTTAGCAATTTGTTCGATGGTTGCACGGGCTCGTTCGGCAAACACAGGATCAAAAGAATCCGGCATTAAACCCCAATGGTTAACTTTACCCGAAAGCGTTTTGTAATCACCGATGATCCAGCCATTGGCGAAATACGGCACTCCTTCTCTATGATAAAAATTGGGGTCTACCCAGTTGCCAAATGAGGTGAATCCCCAGTTTTTCATGCGCTGAATCGTTACGTCGTACCACTGTTCCATAAAATAGTCGCCGTATTTTCTTTCAAGATTTGCGCGATAGAAGTTGTAGGTTTCGCCATGTGGCATGGCCCCTTTTAATGCCCAGCGACGGTAACTGTAATGTTTTGCCAAAGGCTCATTATACTCCGGTAACCATTCGAATAATCCTCTGCGTAAATCTGAAGAAAGATAATGTGTTTGCTTGATATCTTCGGGGACATCAACAATGCCCATTGAGTCTTCTGGGGTAAGCTCGTAGGCAGAGCGGTGGCGTGCACGCTCGTCTTTGTAATCAATCCCTGTCAAAGTTGAGAGGTTTGCCATGCGAACGTTAGCAGGACCGTGTGAGAAAAATACGTAACCTTCAGGATCTACCATCCACCATTTACCATTTACTTTTTCGGTTCGAAAGTAACCGGTTGCTTCTAATTTAGGGCCATTCAGATAGCCTCCAAATTTAGAACGTTGAGGGTTTGGTTTTGCTGCGGCTAATTCCTTAAGTTCTTGCGCAGCCTTGTGTTGTAATTGCTCTAAATTATCAACATGTAACGCTGTTTTAAATTTGGCATTTTGGCCAAACTCATCCAAAACACCTTTCATCCACTTTGGATCGCTGGGAGGGTTTTGTCTAATTCGTAGGTTACTAATTTCAATCGTATTATCTTCTAATAAGCCAATGGTTTGAAAGGTTAGGGCACTGATGTTTGATACATCGACATTATCAGCTCGCCACGAGCGCCAAATCATCAATGTATCTTCGGTTTGCCACGGGGGCGCATCGCCCCAAAAGCCAGCTTCAGTTTCAGCTTCTTTCCCAGTCAGTGGGAAATATATTGTGCCTTCAAAGTCTTTCGGTATTGCAATAGAGCGGCTCTGATATTCACCATTTTGATTCTCAACCAATAGATAAAAATGGCTTGAATCGTTGCTTAAGTTTTTTACATCAAATGCAATGTTATGTGCCGGTAAGTGAGTTAAGTTCCAATCGCTCTCTGGCTCAATTCGTAGTTTGGATATGTTTTCCGACGCTTTGAATTGGACCGTGAAAGAGTTGTTCGATGTATCTAACAATTTTGCCGATTCTTCTTTAAACCAAGAGGTAGACTGTTCGTTATTAGCCGATAGCAATGTGGCTAGAACGGTTTCATTAACAAAAACATCTTTTAATGAAGTGGGGGGAGTCGCGCCTGAATTTGACTCGCCACAGCCTGTAACAGCTAGCGAGGTCGCTAGTGCACACGCAATTAGGTGATACGAGATTCTCCTCACTTTGTATCTCATAGAATTATTATTTTTGTTCATGTTTCAGTTCCCTGTTTAAAAATTATCCACACGTTACATTGTTGACAAATTACATTCAACAATAATATCCTGCAACGATAGGTGTGTTTAATAATCACGTTGTCCGTTTTTTAAATTGCGATAAGGCTTGGTTTCACTATGAATAAATTTCATTCATTGTGGGCGTCGTTTGGCGTTCTCTTTTATTTAACGGGTTGTCAAAGTAATCAACCTTTATCGCTGCAGAATTCGAAAAAAGGCTCAGTGGTGATGGACTTTGAGTCCAGTTCAGAATTGCGTCAATTAGAGTTGAACAATGCGTTAAGTTCGATTATTGAAACTAAGTCTGGTAAAGCCGCAAAGGTTGAGTTTCTGGGGCACAAACATCATCAATCGTCCGTCACGTTTGTACCAACCAGTGCACTTGATTTATCAAGTTATTCGACAGCAGGTCTGACGTTTAACATCAGGAACCCTGAAAATTCTTCAGTGCATTTGTACGTCACTGTTAAGGGCGCGCAGGGCAAAACGCAAAATCGTAGTTTTGTCGTACCTGCAAATTCAACCGATACCTATTTATTAGAAATCGCAGGTCTTGACCTCACTCAAGAAACGGGTATTCGCAGTAATCCATATAGCTGGCAAGATGATTATCAACCGATTATTTGGCGTTACGGCACCAAAGATATCGATACCAGTGCCATCCCAAGTGTTGCTTTCAAAGTGTTTGGCGTGCCTGACAATAAGGTTTTGTACTTTGATGATATTCAGTTAGTGACACCTGAAAAGGTAAATGAAGATTATCTTGTTGGTTTGGTAGATAAATTTGGCCAAAGCACTAAGGTAGATTTTCAAAATAAAGTGTCGAGTGTGGCAGAGTTAGTGGCTATTTCTGAAAAAGAGCAAAAAGAGTTATCACAACCTCATGGTTTAGACCGTTCTAAATTTAATGGCTGGAAATCAGGACCTAAGCTTAAAGCGACTGGATATTATCGAGTTGACAAATACGATGGCAAGTGGACGTTAATTGACCCTGAAGGATATTTATTTTATTCCAATGGTATTGCCAACGTACGCATGGCAAACACCACCACCATCACAGGTTACGATTTTGATCAGCGTTTTATCAAACAACGTGAACCGGGAGATTTAACGCCAGAAGATTCGATTGGTTTAAATACTGCCCCTGAGTCTGCATGGGCGAGCCGTTATGTTTCTTCTGATTTAAGAGCCAACATGTTCACTTGGTTGCCAGAGTACGGCACACCGATGGGACAACATTTTGGTTATCGCCGTGAAGTACATACAGGCGTGATTCCACGTGGTGAAACGTACAGCTTTTATCAAGCAAACTTAGCACGAAAATATCAAACTAATGACGTGAAAGATGCTGAAGAAAAATGGCGAGATACCACTATCAAGCGTATGAAAAATTGGGGGTTCACGTCATTCGGTAACTGGATTGATCCAAGCTTTTATCAACTAGATAAATACCCATACTTCGCCAATGGCTGGATCATTGGAGATTACAAAACGGTAAGCAGTGGCAACGACTACTGGTCTCCCTTACCTGATGTGTTCGATCCAGTTTTTAAAGAACGTGCTTTTATTACGGTTAAACAAGTTGCGAATGAGGTGCAAAACAGTCCATGGTGTGTGGGTGTTTTCATCGACAACGAAAAAAGTTGGGGACAAATGGGCAGCGTCCAGTCTCAATATGGCGTGCCTATCAGCGCACTTTCTTTGGATACATCTGAAAGCCCAACCAAACAACACTTTACCAAGTTGATGAAAGCAAAATATAAAACCATCGCCAAGTTAAATGAGAGCTGGCAAGTGGCGTTATCGTCATGGTCTGAGTTTGAACAGGGCATTAAACTGACAGACTTTAACGACAATGTGGTGGCTGATTTATCAACCATGTTGTACGAATTTGGTAAACAATACTTTGTTACTGTGAATCAAGCGATGGAAAAGTACATGCCGAATCACATGTATTTAGGCGCTCGCTTTGCTGGTTGGGGTATGACGCCTGAGTTGCGTCAAGCCGCGGCGGAAGTTGCCGATGTTGTCAGTTATAACTACTACAAAGAAGTCATCAACGAAGATTTTTGGCAGTTCTTAAAAGACATGGATCGCCCAAGCATTATTGGTGAATTCCACAATGGTTCACTTGATTCCGGTTTATTGAACCCAGGTTTGATCCACGCATCAAGCCAAGCTGATCGAGGTAAGAAATACGCAGAGTACGTCAATAGCGCGTTAGACAATCCATACTTTGTAGGCACACATTGGTTCCAATACATTGACTCTCCACTTACAGGTCGTGCGTTGGATGGTGAAAACTATAACATCGGTTTTGTATCTGTGACCGATATACCATACCAACCGATAGTGGATGCTGCTCGTGAGGTAAACCGTAACTTGTATCAGAGAAGATTTAACAATGAAAAGTAAACTCATTTGGCTGTATTTGCCTTTAACAATCGCTGTGAATGCGCTGGCGACTGAGTCGTCAACTGTTGTACCGAATGAACCGCCAGCAGTTTTACCAAATGAGCTATCAAAAATTGGCAAATTTACCATTTACGACGAACAAGCCCATGAGCTATTGGATGCAAATGCGGAATTAGAAGTCTTAGCTTCGGGATTTGAATGGACAGAAGGGCCTGTGTGGGATACTGACAATCAACGTTTGTTATTTGTCGATATTCCCAATAACAATATTCACAGTTATTCACCTTCTAGCGGACTAGATGTCTTTTTGCACCCGAGTAACCGAGCTAATGGCTTACTGATTGACCATAAGAGACAATTAGTGATGATGCAAACTGGGGCTAGAGCAGTGAGCAAATTGGTGTCTGGATTGGACTCTGATAAACACACAATTACTCAAGTCGTAAGTCATTTCCAAGATAAACGATTAAACAGCCCAAACGATGTCGCACAGCATAAAAACGGTACCTTGTTTTTTACCGATCCGCCGTATGGCTTAGCAAAACAATTAAATGATCCAGCTAAAGAATTGGATTTTCAAGGCGTCTATCGTTTGAGTACTGATGGTGAATTGAGCCTGATAGATAAAGAGTTAACCTTTCCAAACGGCATAGCGATTTCTCCTGATAATAAAACCTTGTACGTTGCGGTTTCAGATGAAGCTTCACCAGCTTGGTATCAATATTCGCTTGATGAGCAAGGCAATGTGACAGATAAGTCGTTACTGTTCAAACCGGCTTTTAAAGGTATCGCCCATGGCGTACCAGATGGCTTAAAGGTACACAGTTCGGGTGTTGTATTTGCCACCGGACCACAAGGTGTTTGGTTGTTTGCTGCAGACAAACGCTTATTAGCACATATTGCAATGCCTGGATTTACCGCTAATCTTGCGTTTAACCAAGATGAATCGGCCATTTACTTAACTGCTCATAATGAACTGAGAAGATTGAAATTAAATTCACTGTGAGTTGTTGACCGATTAACTCAGAAATTTTAAAACGGGCTCAGAGTAAGTTTTCTGAGCCTGATTTATTTTAATCCTCTAATTTCCAGGTTCTTACCCAATCTACATAAGCGGTGTTTACACTGTCGTCCAATAACTCGGACTTTTCTGGTAAGCCGCCAACCCATGGTGCATCGGCAGTCCAAAGGTCAAAGATGATTTCAAGATCTCTAGTTAATTTACGGTCGTACGTTTTACCATCCAAATGTTCGCCGACAACAACGCTGCCTGCAGGTTCGCCATTTAGATAAAATTGAATATTGTTGGCATCTTTCCACCAAACACCGTAAATATGGTAGTCCTCATTCCAGCCGACGTTCTTCAACGGGTTTGCATCAGACAAATTTGCGCGCGCAAAATTGCCATGTTTACGCACTGTTTTTGGTTCTTCGCTAGAATCGGCTTGGAAGTATTGTGAGTTCATTTGCCCCGGATATTCAGGTTTGCAACCACAGGATGGATTTGAATTGTTCTCAATAATATCTATTTCATCTCGATTGTTAATATCACCATTGTTTAGCCAGTAGGTAGTGTAAGCTGAGATATGTGAGGTTTTAATTCGTGCTTCGGTATACATAGGATATTTAGTTTCGGCTTTGCTGTGAACTCGCGCCGTTTGGAACCAGCGACCGTCTGGGTTGCTCTCGTTTAATGTTGCTTTAAGCCACAATTTGCCGTCGGTCACCCCAGAGTTTTCATCTGATGTCGACATAAATACGGGCACGCCGTAGTTCCAAGTTGATTTAAACCATTTATTGTCGTCCCAACTGTCGAACTCATCTGACATTGAATCCAATTTCACCCAAGTCTTACCTTCGGGCGTCGTATCGGCAATGGATACAAACGAAGGAAAATCAGGGTTCATGTTGTTAAATTTTTCGTCGGTGAGAGGAGCGTTAGCGTCATTTGCTTTGGTTGTTGAATCGCTGTTGTTTAAAAAACTGCCTGAACCGCAACCATATAATATAGCGGTTGTTAATAATGCCGTCGCAGTCATAGATTGTTTTACGTGTGTTTTATTCATGTTCTGTTGATTTCTTTTCTATTGGAACGTTTACGTTAGCAAAGTATTAACGAAAAATAAATTTATTGTTAACAATAAACATTTTATAGGTGGTGGAGGTTAGGGGAATAAAAGAGAGATAATTTTTATTACAAAAAAGCCGAGCCCTAAGGACTCGACTGTTTTTGAGTGGCTATAAGTTAGCTAAGTTTTTGATAGCTTTATATTTAGTTATTCAACCGCACAATTCTTATTACTGCATAATGAGCGCATTTTTACCGCGTCTTTTTGATCAACGACGCCGTTGTTGTCAAAGTCAAACGCTGCGCTGATGATTTGTTTTTTTGCAATGGCTTTTGTTAATTCGACAAAGTCACGCTGATCAACATCGCCATCACGATCAAAATCACCTGGCTGAGCTTCAATTTGTAGCGGGAAAACAGCAGTGGTTAAACGTGAGTTGTCACTGGACTCAATGACTACAAATAAGTAATAAAAGTGTCCTGTGGGCAACTCACTTGCTGGGGTTATGCCATCTAATGGGATCGCGATATTTGACGTACCAGAGTTAAGGCCAATAACTGACGAGTCTTCAACGATAATGTCTTTAACAACAGAGAATGTTGGCGTGAGCTCTCGTAATATATAACGTACACCACCAACACCATCGGTAACCGTATTACCCGAGCCCATATTAAAGTCGACTGCCACATTCATTTTTTGGCCAACAATATGGATTGCCGATTTTAATTGATTAATATCAGCGACTTCTAAAGTAGCTGATTGTTCAATATTTATCGGAAACACACCGTCTATATTTTGTTTAGTACCACTGGTAGATTGAAATGTTGCAAATAAATAATAAAAGTTACCGTCAGGTAATTGTGCTGATGGTGTTAATCCCGCAAGTGGAATAGACGCACTGGCAATGCCTGATTGATTGCCAATTGCCGAGCTATCGTAAACGATAACGTCGTTGACTACGTTAAAGTTAGGCGTTAATTCTCTTAAGAAAAACTTAATGCCGCCTAACGAGTCGCTAACTGTTTGACCGGTACCTGCTTCAAAGTTTACTTGCACGTCAAGTGTGCCATTCGTTTCATAAGTGGTGTTGGTGTATTTAGATGCATCATCAAAAGTTAGTGATGGCTCAATGACGACGATGTTTTCAGCTACTTGAATTGGGAAAGCATTTACATTTTTAACTTGACCCGCTGTATTTTTAAAGCGAATGAACAAGAAATAAAACTCGCCGTTTTCTAAATCCGCACTTGGCGTTACGTCATTAAGCGGAATAGCGACAGAAGACGTTCCTCGTTGCTTGCCGATTACTGATGCGTCTCTGATTTTTATGTCTTTAATAACACTCCAGTTACTTGCCATATGACGGAAGAAATATTCAATACCACCAAAGTCAGCTGCAACGCTATTACCAGTGCCAGCATCAAAATTTACGGTTACGTCAAGGGTTTCGCCTGAAGTATATACCGTATTTATGTAGGTGTTTCGATCATCAAATTGCATGCTGATGTTAGTCGGTGCTTCAACGTTTATGGTGACTGAATCGTTAAATTCACCTTGTTCTGAAGTCGCGGTGATCACCACTTGTCCGGCTGAGTGGCCAGTAATGAGCCCGTTGTTATCAACAGAAGCAATGTTGTCATCACTAGAGCTGAATACAACTTTTTTATTAGTTGCATAATATGGATAAACCGATGCCGTGATGTTGGTTTGTTGGCCTATCGCTAAGGTATCTGTGTTTGATGACAGTAAGACACCTTCTACGTCGCCGGAACTTGGTCTTGCACTGTCACTGATGCTTAATACTTTCATATTAACGCTGGCAAGGTGACCACCGTTATCAGGGAAAATAACCTCAATCGTATTGCTGTTATTTAATACATCAAATGGCACATTAAACTCGAGTAAACCAAAGAAACGGTCACGGCCAGTTTGTTCATCGCCCATGGTTTCTAACTGGTGGTTTAACAGATGGCCATTAAAAGTCACTATTGGGGTAAGTGACGTGTTGTGATCTCGACCTACCACTAAACGTAGTTTCACATCAGCAAATGTCGGCACTTCAACACCGTCAATGGTTGTATTGATTGATTCATTTGCATAGAT
>JABXID010000073.1 GCA_013373245.1 Gammaproteobacteria bacterium | reverse complement strand
TGCCACGTTTGAGGTAAAACATACTTACTTTGTGACAAACGGTTCGTCGACGTCAAACAAGATAATTTTGCAAACGCTGTTGCGCAAGGGCGATAAAGTGATCATTGACCGTAATTGTCATAAATCAGTGCATTACGGGATCTTACAATCCGCCAGCTTTCCAGTTTATTTGTCCAGCATATTGTCGCCTAAATATGGCATATTTGCGCCGCCGTCTTTAGCTGAAATAAAGCAAACCATAGAGCAAAATACGGATGCTAAATTATTGGTGTTAACAGGCTGTACTTACGATGGTTTACTTAGTGATTTAAAACAAGTCGTTGATATTGCTCACCAGCATGGCATCAAAGTGTTTATCGACGAAGCATGGTTTGCGTATTCATTATTCCATCCGAATTTCAGGTATTACTCAGCCATTCATGCAGGTGCAGATTATGTCACGCATTCTGCGCATAAAGTGGTATCGGCGTTTTCACAAGCTTCCTACATACATATTAATGATCCTGACTTTGATGCTGACTTTTTCAGAGAGATTTACAGTATTTATGCCAGCACATCGCCAAAGTATCAGCTTATTGCGTCGCTCGATGTTTGCCAAAAGCAATTGGAAATGGAAGGGTATAAACTGCTTAACGCTTTGTTGAACCATGTTGAAGAGTTTAAGCAGCAAACTGCGTCGCTGAAAAAAATAAAAGTGTTAGGAAAACAAGATTTTATTAAAATATTCCCGCACTTTAGCGACGACAATATGGGGCATGACCCGCTAAAAATACTGATCGATATAAGCGAATTACCTTATTCATTAAAAGACATTCATAAGTTTTTGCTTGATGAGATTGGTTTAGAAATTGAAAAGTACACCCATAGCACGATTTTAGTGTTACTAACATTGGGTGGCACACGCTCAAAAATAATTCGTTTGTATAATGCATTGAAAAAGCTCGACAGTGGCAAAGTAAAACTGGCTAAATCAACACGGCGTTCGCGTTTACCAGAAAAATTACCGCACATAGATTTGGCCTGTATACCAAGTGACGCGTTTTATGGCGATAGAGAATCTTTACCAATAGATAAATGTAACAATCGTATTTGTGCGGGTTTAGTTACTCCATATCCGCCGGGGATACCACTTTTGGTTCCAGGTCAAAATATTACCCAAGAACATATAGATTATTTAAAAGAATTAGCCAGCCAAGGATTGACCATTCAGGGCAGTTTTGATGGTGAGATATACGTTCTTAAACGCTAGGCGACAAATACTAACCTTTATAAATAAGGCTCTACAAAGAGCCTTATTAAATTTGACTAGTCATTATGGCTCTTTGTTATTGTCTGCTGAGTCGATAGCTAGTTCGTTTAAACGAGTGACTAACAATTGTTCGACTCTAATGCCATCTATATCAATAGCTTCAAATTTAAAACCGGCATGGAAAATATGGTCGGTACGTTTGGGTAATCGTTTCAGCATATAAATTAAAAAGCCCGCCACGGTTTCATATTGATTGTCATTTGGGAATTCAGAAACACCGAGTAACTTCATCATATCAACTATCGGAGTTGCGCCATTCACCAACCAAGAATTAGCATCTCTTTGCACAACTTGCTGGTCCCCTTGAACTGTCACCAAATCCCCCATAAAACTGCTCATTAAATCTTTCAATGTGACAATACCAACAACCATAGCGTATTCGTTAACTACGACTGCAAATGGCTGATTTGAAGATTTAAACTCGTTGAGCGCTTCTGATAGCGTTAATGTTTCAGGTAAATAAAACAAATCTTTGTCGATCATGTCGTCAGTTAAATGAGTTGATTGTCCCTTTAGCAATTGACGTAAAATCTGTTTTGATTCAACCGAGCCAACCAGTTTATCCAAATTCCCATCGCAAATTAGAAAATGATTATGTGGGTGTTCTAAAATTTTTGCACTAATGGTTTCACTATCATCTTTAACGTCAAAATAAACAATCGCGTCTCGAGTGGTCATTGCGGTTGTCAGCGTACGTCCCTCAAGTTCAAATACATTGCCAAGTAATTGGTATTCTTGCTGTTGCAGTGAGCCGTGTTGAGCTCCTGCTTCCATCATGGCGACTATGTCTTCGGTGGTTACGATGTCTTCTCTTACGGTTGGAACATTAAATATACGGAGTACAAGGTTAGTGATGCTGTTAAAAAACATCACAAAAGGCGTGAGTGCTAAGGTAATGGCATTCATTAGTCCAACCACTCTTGCAGCAACCGTCTCTGGCATAATCATCGCAAGTCGTTTTGGCAACAGATCGGCAAATAATATAAACAATGACGTAATGGCTAAAAACGAAAGTATAAAGCTAATTTGGTCTGCTAACGCGCCGGTATACACAAGCGCAACAAGTTGTGAAGTATAAGGGGTTAGGGTTTGTTCACCGATGATGCCACCTAGAATTGCAATAGCGTTGAGTGCTATTTGGATCATCGCGAAAAAACGTCCGGGTTGGTCTTGCAAACGAATTACTGCGTCGGCTTGCTCATTACCTTCATCGGCCATGACCTTTAATTTTATCTTCCGTGCGGCAGCGATAGAAATCTCTGACATAGCAAACAAGGCACCAAACAATATCAGGATAATAATGCCTAATATGTCATTCATAAGTTACTCCAAATTAAAATGTTGCCACTGCGCTAAGCGCGGTTTCATGCAACCTTATATCCGAGCAATTATTGTTTAATATAATGTAGGCAGCAACATATTTGTTATCTACCAACTTGAGATGTTTTACGAATCGGTGTGCGTATGGGAAAGTCGTTTATAATTCCGTTCCTAACGTGTTGTGATTAAATCTTTTTGAGGCGCTCGGTTGTTACTAGGGACGGCAAAAGCAGAGTGAACCGCTTTATCGCAATATTTCAGACAGATCAGTTGCCCAGTCAATTTTGGGGAACTCCAAAATACGTGCAATTTCGTTACCGTCTTTATAGATGACCACTGTTGGAGTGCGTTTTATATTGGCGGCTTCTGCGAAGCCATCAGGATCAGACTTGCTGGTGTTCAAGCCGTAATACCATATATCAAACTTCGGGTTATTGAGTTGATCGAATAATTTAATGATTCGCGGAACTTCACGTTGACTGTCATGACACCATTGCCCAAAAAACACTTTAATTTCGACGTTATCTTTAATCGCTTGTAATGGCTTTAGTTGCGCCTTTGAATATTCTACGTCGTTTTGATGGCGCTGGAACTTTGTGAAGTCAGCAAGGATTTGTTCCGCTTCAATTTCACCAACATAATAATCTTTTGCGTACGATGTACTCGTGATGACTAGCGTTAAGAAAAGGACAAGGTTTAAGGCAGTTAAAAATATTCTGTTCATAAAAAGTTCCCAAATAATATCAGCCCATGGTTACCGATATTATACGGAAAAACAAGTGACTAAATTTGCCATTGCCAATCTGCTTGATGTATAACTCTAAACATACCTTTAAATGCAATGTTACGAGTTGTATGCATATAAAAATTGAGTTATTTAAACGTTTCATAGTAGCACTGACCGTCTGTGTGAGTTGCTCTGTTAGTGCAGCGAAAACGTATATTGTGTCTGACCCAGTTGCCGTCTTTAACGCAGAGCAAGGCGAACAGATAACGACTTGGCCACAAGGAACACTGTTTACATCGGCACAGCAAAATGATCTGTGGATTACCGTGTCAGGACACTTTCCAAAAGGTAAATGGCGCGCATTAACAACTCCGTTTTATATTAAAAAAAATGACAAGGTGACTGAGCGTATTCCATATCAAAATGTGGGTGGTCGCACCATTGTTTATCCTGCATTAGAACAGCGGTATGTAAATACAAACGCCCGAAAACTTAAATTATTAGAATCTACAACTGTTTATTCTAAAGAGCCTGATTATTCGACAGAGGGGGATATTCAGGTATCGGAAGAACATGCAGAAATCTGGCAGCAAGACGCCGTATTTACGTCTGGTTTTCAAAATGCCGATTATATAAAAGTGACAGGGCTGGTTGAGAATGGTCAGTGGCTCAGCTTAGACGAACCAAGATGGATTCTAAAGCCGGTTAAGGTGCAAGACAGAACTCAACCCAAGCCTTATTTACGTGACGAAAACGTTACAAGGATTGCGGTAATCGATAAACAAAAGTTTTATGTCACTGTGTATGAAGTAATAAATGATCACATAGAAAAGCTAATGCGCGCGCCGGTTGCCTTGGGTTACGATCGTTGTTTGTCGGCGGAAAAAGGCGGGCAATGTTATTACACGCCAGAAGGGCAGTTTGATATAGAGTTTAAACTGTTTGATGCTGATGGCATTCATTGGTGTGTGCCACCTAAAATGGCGGCGGAATATAAAACCAAAACCGCCAAAGGTGAGCGCTGTTGGCGCGGTGTGATGGGGCGCCACGCATTGAATTTTGACGAATCATTATTTTTGCATGGTACATCAAATCCAAATTCAATTGGCGGCAACACCACTCATGGTTGCATTCGTTTAAGAAACTCGGACATTGCTATGGTGTATCGTTTGTTAACCAAGGGTGACAAGGTATTGATCAGTGATACACCGGAACAATATGATTTGCTGGCGATTGCCAATACAAATCGCCAGGAAAATACGGAGAAGGATTCGTTCTTACAATCGAACCAACAAACGCCAAGTAGTGTTAGTGTTCAGCAGTAACTAACGGATATCCATTTGCCGTCCAGCCCTTTATATCACCTTGCAAGTGTTTTAAATTATTAAACCCGTTGTCCAATAAAGCCTGTTCCGCTGTCAAGGCGCGGCGTCCACTTCGGCAATGAACAACGATGGTTTTGTTGACACCTTTTAGCTTTTCAAGTTGGTTAATCACTTCGGTGTGCGGAATATTCAAAGCACCTTGAATATGTCCTTGGTCAAACTCTGACTTAGAGCGGGTATCTAAAACCAAATACTGTTCTGAATTATTGAGTAATTCGTCCGCTGTTATTAACTCCAGTTTACCTTGATAGTTATTGGCAAATAACGGTGTCGAAAATAATAAAAATAACGAAACGATTAATGTTGAAATAGCACTGGCTTTGACCATGACTTTTATCCTTTAGACGTAAAAATTAAGGCAAATAAAATTGCCATATTGAACAGTACGACGGTAAACCGAAAACGGTTGTTCCAGTTTAATAAATGAATCATCGTTTTATTAGGTTGTGACAAAGTTTTGTCGGATTGCGAATTAATGCGGGGTCTCACTATTTTTCTATCTGAAATCATTAATGGGCCAGCCATTTCAGATTTACAGCCGGCAGCAACAATTGAAAGCCAAACTAACAAATTGTTATTTGACGCCTTACTTTCTTGCCATTTGACTTTGGTATTTCTAATTAACCTCGACCATCCCGGACTGGAGCTAAACACCGAGTAAATAGGAGCGAAAAAGTATGTCGGTAATATTTCAATCGTGTTTTTTACCGCAGTCACACCTTTGCCATAGTAACGTGTTGTTGGAGATTGCGGTAACCAGCAAAGATACGCTTCAAAAACGGCGCGATAAGCAAACGCGGCCACCCCGTTAAACACTATGAACAACAGCGCTGGCATTAACCAAGCAGAAACAAAATATATACTGGCCATTTCAATACTGAGCTTGTTCACGCCAAACAAAGACAATCTATTGACATCATAGGGACAGTGTTGCGCTAATAAAGATTTTGCCGCACTTTTTTGATTGTGGTCGACACATTGGTTTATAGCCAACGTTCTATTGGCAACAGGTTGGTAACCTAAGCTTAAATATAATAATAATGCATGCGTCCAGACGTCATTTTCTGCAACAAAAAGTAGAGCAAATAGGATGGCGAGCAGTAAAAATAAGTAGGTAATTAGGGACAACCAACCTGACAGAGTTTGTTGTTTTTCTGAGCCAGATGTTGCTAGCTTTTTGGCAAAACCATCAGCTAATAATCGAAAAAAGCTTGCAGGAGAGTATTTAGCAGGGAAGGGCATAAGCCACTCTGCAATAATAGCCAGAGTTAGTCCAACTAACTCTGGATATAAATAAATAAACTCGAGCAGCTTATCCATTAAAATTGCTGACTATGTCTAGCACTAAAGCTGATGAGTTTTTAGAAGCAATTTCCAAATAAGCTTCAAAGCTCATAGGAGACTCTTGTCCAGCGATATCGGATAAAGAGCGAATAATTAAAAACGGTGTATTTAGTTGATGGCAAGTTTGTGCGATGGCTGCGCCTTCCATCTCAACTGCCAACATGTCTGGGAACTGCTTTCGGGTTTGCTCAATGCGTTCCGGGTCGCACATAAAACTATCACCGGTAGCCACTAAGCCTACTTTACTTGTGATACCTGACAGGTTTTTAATGCAAGATTCTGCCAAGGCAATTAAATCGTCATTAGTGGTAAAACGCGCTGGCATGCCAGGGACTTGGCCAAACTCATAGTTAAACGCGGTCACGTCAACATCGTGGTGAACTACTTCGTTAGCGACGGCGATGTCACCCACCTTTAGTTCTGGGTCAAAACCGCCTGCTGAGCCGGTGTTAATAACTAAACTAGGTTTAAATTTGTCGATAACCAGCGTTGTTGCT
>JABXID010000139.1 GCA_013373245.1 Gammaproteobacteria bacterium | reverse complement strand
CTAGATGGTTCATTCGGTAGCCAAAACTTCCAAGTGGGTGCCAATGCGCATGAAACGATTGGTTTGGCGATTAATTCAGCTCAAACGGATGACTTGGGTAGTGCAAGAACAAGCTTAGATGTAGGTTCGTTGATTGGCGTATCAACAGCGGCTGCAGCAAACTCTGACGCTTCTAATGCACTACTTGATATGGCGGCTTCGCACACTATCACTATTGATGGTGTTAATGAGCAGACAGTCACACTTGGTCAATCTGACAGTGCTTCGCAAATGGCTACTAAGATTAATGCTGAGTTTAATACCACAGGTGTTAAAGCCGATGCTAAAACGACAGCGGTTTTATCTGGCTTTGCTGGCTTAGATTCAACAGCTAATGGTTCAGACGGTATGAGTTTTGACCTTAGTAACGGCACAGCGACTGAGACTATCTCGTTTACCGCCCAAGGTAATACAACAGATGATATGCAGCTGTTGGTGAACAAGATCAATGAAGTGTCTGCTACTACTGGAATTAGTGCTAAGTTTGATTCAACAGGTGGTCCGGGTGCAATTGCCGGTATTATCTTGGAGTCAGAAGCTGGTGACACTATTACCATTAGTGATTTCTCTGATGATGATGCTTCTGGTGGTGCTAATGCGGCGACATTTAATATTAGCGGCGCAGGTTACGACGGTGATATTACGGGTGCAGCTGCAAATGCAATTACAGCCGGTGTTGGTGGCGCAGGTAATACTGACTCAATCTCGATTCGTGGTTCAATCCAATTAAACAGTACAGTTGGTTTTGATGTTGCTACCTCTAATGCCGAGCTTGGTCCAACTAGCCAAACTCAAGCAACTGAAATTTCTGTTGATACGGTTGATTTGACTACTGCTCAAGGCGCTCAGGATGCAATCTCAGTTATTGACGGTGCACTTGCTAAGATTGACCGAAACCGAGCAACACTAGGTGCGGTGCAAAACAGGTTGCAATCGACGATTAATAACTTAAGTTCAATTGCTGAGAATTCATCAGCAGCACGTTCACGAATTCGCGATACTGACTTCGCAAGTGAAACCGCTGAATTAACCAGAAACCAGATCTTACAGCAAGCAGGTACAACTATCTTGGCGCAGGCCAATCAGTTGCCGCAGGCTGCACTAAGTTTACTTGGTGGTTAGTTTTTGGTGTAAAAATCAAAATGATAGTTATAAAAAGTGGCAACGTGTTGCCACTTTTTTTATGTCAGATGCAAAAAAAAATTAAAGAAGATTTGTGATGGGACGATAAGTTTCATGTAACAGATAATTTTTGACCCGTGTAGCGGGATAGGAGAGCATCATGGCTTTAACAGTAAATTCAAATCCAGCTTCGATAAACGCTCAGAACAAGCTTTCTGGCGCAACCAGCGGCTTAAATACATCTATGCAACGCTTAGCGTCAGGTTTGCGCATTAACAGCGCGAAAGATGATGCGGCAGGTATGCAGATTTCAAACCGATTAACTTCTCAAATTAACGGTCTTAACGTAGCTGTTCGAAATGCTAATGACGGTATTTCAATGGCTCAAACCGCGGAAGGTGCGTTGCAAGAGTCAACTAACATCTTACAACGTATGCGTGACCTAGCTGTTCAATCTTCGAACGCGACAAACACTACGGTTGACCGTAAAGCGATTCAAGAAGAAGTAGTACAGTTAAAATCAGAGCTTAACCGTATTGCAGACACTACAACTTTCGGTGGTCAAAAATTATTAGATGGTTCATTTGGTAGCCAAAACTTCCAAGTAGGTGCCGACGCAAACCAAACCATTGGTTTAGCAATCAACTCTGCACAAACAGATGATTTAGGTAGTGCACGTGCTGATTTAGATGCAGGTTCATTAATGGGGGTGGCCACAGCAGCGAGTGACAACTCAGCGAACGCCGCAGCCGCTCTAAATACAACAGCTGATGACACAATTGTTATTGATGGTGTAAATACAGCGACAATCGCATTAGGTGCTGATGATAGCGCAGCAGAGATGGCAGCAAAAATTAACGCTGAGTTTAATACAACGGGTGTTAAAACAGATGCGAAAACTACCGCAGTTATCTCAAACCTTACAAACTTTGATGCTGACACTGCGAACAATGCATTCGACGGTATTAGCTTCGAGTTAAGTAACGGTACAAGTACTGAAACTATCTCGTTTACTGCATCAGGCAACGCGAACGATGATTTACAAACATTAGTAAATCGTATTAATGAAGTTGCCGCGACAACTGGTATTGACGCTAAGTTTGATTCAACAGGCGGCCCAGGTGGTATTCCATCAATTATCCTAACGTCTGAAGCTGGTGATAACATTATCATTAGTGATTTAGCTGACGATGGCACAGGCGGCGCAAACAGTGACGCAACGTTTGATGTGTCAGGTACAGCATATGACGGTACATTAGACGCAACAAACACTACTGTATTTTCTAATGGTAATACTGACTCTGTAGCGGTACGTGGTTCAATTCAGTTAGACAGTACACTAGCATTCTCAGTGCAAACGTCTTCGGCGCAAACGGGCTCAGGTAACGTAGACCGCTCAGTTGAGTTAAGCATAGATACAGTTGACTTAACCAGTGCACAAGGCTCTCAAGATGCGATTTCAGTTATCGACGGTGCATTGGCGAAGATTGATAGAAACCGCGCAACGCTAGGTGCGGTGCAAAACAGACTTGGTTCAACAGTGAATAACTTAAGTTCAATTGTTGAAAACTCATCAGCTGCGCGTTCACGTATTCGTGATACAGACTTCACGCAAGAAACTGCTGAGTTAACTAAGAACCAAATCTTACAGCAGGCTGGTACTTCAATTTTAGCTCAGGCTAATCAGTTACCACAGGCTGCATTAAGTTTATTAGGATAATTCTTAAAAGACTTAAAAGACTTAAAAGACTTAAAAGACTTAAAAGACTTAAAAGACTTAAAAGACTTAAAATAGTTAACCTATTGAAAAGCAACGTTATTTACGTTGCTTTTTTTATTTCTAAACAGTTTAAGAAAAAAAATAAAAAAAACGCTAAAGGTGTATAAATAAGCGTCGATAAAGACATGACAGTTATTTTTTAATTGTACTCATTGGGTAGTGAGTAGTAGGAGAAAAATCATGGCTTTAACAGTAAATTCTAATCCTGCGTCGATTAACGCTCAGAATAAACTTTCTGGCGCGACAAATGGTTTAAACACGTCCATGCAACGCTTGGCATCAGGTTTACGCATTAATAGTGCAAAAGATGATGCCGCGGGTATGCAAATTTCTAACCGATTAACATCACAAATCAACGGCCTTAATGTTGCTGTTCGAAATGCAAACGATGGCATTTCAATGGCGCAAACGGCTGAAGGTGCGTTGCAAGAATCAACCAATATTTTACAACGTATGCGTGACTTGGCGGTACAATCGTCGAACGCCACCAATACCACAGTAGACCGTAAAGCAATTCAAGAAGAAGTGGTTCAGCTGAAATCTGAGCTAAATCGTATTGCCGATACAACGACGTTTGGTGGGCAAAAGTTATTAGACGGTTCATTTGGCAGTCAAAACTTCCAAGTAGGTGCCGATGCCAACCAGACCATTGGTTTAGCGATTAACTCTGCGCAAACTGACGACTTAGGTAGTGCGCGTGCTAACCTTGATGCAGGTTCTTTGATGGGGGTTGCTGTTGCAGCAACTGATAGCGCGGCGAATGCGGCAGGCGATCTTGATTTAGCTGCTGCTGATACGATTATTATCGATGGTGTAAATACATCAACAATTGCGTTAGGACAAGACGACAGCGCCGCTGAAATGGCGTCAAAAATTAACGCTGAATTTAATACCACTGGTGTTAAAGCAGATGCTAAAACCACAGCGGTTATTTCAAATCTAACTAACTTTGATGTGGATGCGGCTAACAGCGCGTACGACGGGATAAGTTTCGAATTAAGTAATGGTACTAGTTCTGAAACGATTTCATTTACTGCATCAGGTAACGCTAATGATGACTTACAAACGTTGACCAATAAAATTAACGAAGTCTCTGCAACAACTGGTATTAGTGCAAGTTACGACTCAACGGGTGGCCCTGGTGGTATCGCTGGTGTCGTACTAACTTCAGAAGCTGGTGATAACATTTTAATCAGTGACTTAGCTGATGATGGTATCGGCGGCGCAAACAGCGATGCGACCTTTGACGTTACAGGTGCAGCGTACGATGGCACACTAGACGCGACCGATGAGAGGGTAACTTCTAATGGTAACACGGACTCTACTGCCGTTCGTGGCTCTGTGCAGTTAGACAGTACTTTGGGCTTCTCAGTACAAACATCTTCAGATGAATCTGGTTCTGGTAACACAGATCGCTCAATCGAGTTAAACATCGATACGGTTGATTTAACGAGTGCACAAGGTTCACAAGATGCAATTGCGGTAATTGACGGCGCGTTAGCTAAAATAGACCGGAATAGGGCAACCTTGGGTGCGGTTCAAAACAGACTTGATTCTACTGTTAATAATTTGAGTTCAATCTCAGAAAACTCAACAGCAGCACGTTCACGAATTCGTGATACTGATTTCACGAAAGAAACTGCCGAGCTGACTAAGAGTCAAATCTTGCAACAAGCAGGTACCTCGATTCTAGCGCAGGCTAACCAGTTACCTCAGGCAGCATTAAGTCTGCTAGGGTAAGATAGGTTAAATCCAAACAGGTAATTAGCGATCCTATTTAAAAATAATAGGTCGCTAATAGAAGTAAAGCCTTCGTTAGATTTAACTATCGTTGGCTTTACCGTTTAGGAGGGTAGTGGTATGAATGAAGCAATTTCAAACACCAATCTAACTCAAACTGTCGCGCTGGAGCGTTCAAATATACAAAGCGAAACCAAGGTTCAAAAGCCTGTAGTGGTAGAAGCTGTGAAGGTTGAACGAACCATTGAGCAACAAACTGAAAAATTAGCGCAACAGCGAGAGATTAAAAAAGAATTACAGGAAGTTGAAGAGCAAAAAGCCATACAGGAAGTGGCGTCAAAATTGCAGGAATTCGTTAATTTAATTGATAAGAAGTTACAGTTTAGTGTTGACGAAAATTCAGGTCGTCACATAATTACAGTATCGGACAAATTGAGCGGTGATGTTATTCGCCAAATCCCTTCGGAAGAAGTGTTAAGATTAGCTCAAAACTTATCGGAATTAGCTGAAACTGCAAATCGCTCGGGCAAACTAATTACAACCGAAGTATAATTTCAGTTTCCTTGAAAGTGAATAACTAGAGGTACACGCTATGGCAACAATTACATCACCGGGCATTGGCTCTGGTCTTGATGTTAACAGCATAGTGAGTGGGTTGGTACAAGCGGAACAAGTTCCGTTTGAAGCCCGAGTTAATGCTCAAGAAGAAGAGACAACGAATAAAATAACAGCCTTAGGTAGTTTGGTGAGTGCGACTGCAGCGTTTGAATCTGCTGCGGAAAAACTAACCAATGGCTCTATTTTTGAAGTAAACAAAATAAGCGGTTCGTCCGAATATTTTTCATCCTCTGTCGACTCCAGTGCGGCAGAAGGTAGCTATTCTATCGAAGTCAAATCCCTGGCGCAGGGGCAAAAACTTGCCTCTGCAGCGTTCGCATCTGACGATACTTTGGGGTCAGGCACTATTTCAATCGACGTTAACGGCTCAACACTTGATCTCGAGTTAGATGGTTCTGAAACTTTAAGTGATTTAAAAGATTTAATTAATGATGCAGACAATAACCCAGGCTTATTCGCCTCTATCATTACTGACGACGACGGCCAGCATTTAGTGTTGACATCAAAAGAAGTGGGTATCGACAACGCCATTTCTATTTCAGTAACTGACGACGATGGTGACAATACAGACGCAGCAGGTTTATCACTGTTTGCGTTCTCTCCAGACACCATTGACAACTCAGGTGAAACGGCACAACTCGGTTCGTTTGCTGCCACTACAGATTTAGTAGGTGATGGTACGTTGACTATAGATGTCGGTGGCACATCATTTAATACAGACACAACAGGCTTAACTCTTGACGAGTTGAGAGATCAAATAAATACCGATGCGGGAACGGCCGGAGCGTCGGTCACTGCGTCTATTGTTATTGACGATGAAGGCAATCAACAACTATATTTAGCAACGGGCGATGGCAGTCAATTAACAATTACATCGGGAGACGCAGCTCTTTCAGATTTTGTTTTTGACCCAACTACAGACGCAGAAACCAAAGGCGGAGTTGTAACCGGCGTTGGTAATATGAACGAAACACAAGCTGCAAAGGACGCTCTAATCGTAATTGATGGCTCATTAACTGTTACGCAGAGCAGCAATGTCTTCGACGAAGCGATTGAAGGTGTGACGTTTATCGCAAAAAAAGTTAATGATGATGGCGAAACCACCACAGTCACTATTTCACAAGATACGTCTCAAGTAGGCACCGCATTAGCTGATTTCGCGGCGGCTTATAATACCTTCTTGGAAACATCTATTAGTCTTGGTCGAGTAAACTCTGACTCCGGTATCGTCGGGCCGTTGGTGGGAGAGTCAATATTACGTACAATGACATCACAAGTTCGTAATATATTAAGTGACACCATTGACGCGGAAGGCGGCGTAAATAGCTTGGCCAGTTTAGGCTTAACGACTAACCGCGAAGGTTTGTTGGAAGTTGATGAGTCTTTGTTATTTAGCCAAGTCACCGACAACTTTGAAGACGTGCAAGCGTTGTTTGTTGGTGAAGGCAGTGTAATGGAAAACTTAACAGAAACGTTAAGTAGTTACACAGGTGGAACCGGTGTTATTCAGTCAAAAATTAACGGCTATAAAACCACTTTGACTCGCATCGATGATGAACGCGCCAAGTTTGCTGAAAAAATGACAGCATTAGAGTCGCGTTTATTTACGCAGTTTAATGCCATGGATTTATTAGTATCACAGCTCAACTCGACTGGTGATTATCTAACGTCGCAACTAGAAAACCTTCCTGGTGTAGTCAAAAAAGATTAAGAAGTTGAACGTTTAAAAAGGGCAGTCAAATGAGTGATATGTTAATGTCATTACATCAAAGGTTTGAAGAAGCCGCGAAGGAAGAGGATGCTGAAAAACTGGCTTCTTTATTGTCTGAGTTTGATGTATTTTGCCGGGAGCAGGTTGAGAGCCAAAACGATGACACTGAAAAAGAACAGTTGATCAGACAACTTTTAAATACGCAGCAAAGCTGGCAATCAAAAATTTTGCAATTAAAGTCAAAAGTTCAGCAAAAGATTGCCGATATAAAATCAAACGGTAAAAAAATTAATAAATATTTGACGTCTTATTAAGGTGATTTTCTATGCGTAGTGCAATCAAGATGTATAACCACATGAATGCGCAGACCCAGTTGACTGACGCGTCTCCTCATAAAGTAATACAGTTATTAATGGCCGGTGCCATTGACCGCTTAATTAAAGTATCGGCGATGATGGAGAACCAAACCGGTGGTTATCATGACATGCTGTCAAACTCCATTGATATTATTCTCGCATTAAACAGTGCCTTAGATATGGATAAAGGCGGAGAAATTTCTCAAAACTTAAATGCATTATACGATTATATGCAGTTCCAGTTAGTTCAAGCTAATATTGAACGTGATCACACCAAAGTTGATGAAGTTATCGACTTAATTAAGACTATTAAAGACGGTTGGGACCAAATATCTGACCAGTAAGTGATTGAATACTAATTTACTTTTCTTTTGGTATAAGTATTGTATATAAGCAGGCAGTAGCCTGCTTTTTTATGGCAGTTGTTCTCGCAATGATATGTATTCAGGAAATGAAATGGAAGATTTAGATACCAGTCCCGCATCAATAAATGACTTAGAATCGTTGGTTTTTCAGAAGGATTACGTAGAAGCAGAAGCGTTACTTGTTCGACTAATTCGTTTGTACGGCAAAGATAAAATCGCACTAACTCTAGCGCCATTTGATAGAAAATTGACGCAGGAGCAATCTGACCTCGAAAGCTACCAAGTGATTGAAAAATTAGCTTTTGTATTAACAGCTTGGTTTTCATCACTCAGTTATTCGCCTTCGCCACAATTTTATTCTTACATCACCATGCAGAAAAATTTCATAGGAAATATTTTTGCGGCTAGCTCATACCATTCAACGGATCACATCGTCGACAACTTAGGGTTATTAGGTAAAGCGAATTACACTCCAGAAGAAATCCGCCGTATTCTGTTTGTGTTTACCATAGAGTCTGATATTGATTTGCCATGGCCGGCTTTATTACAGCACCTACCAAATGAAACAGCACAGGCGTTCACCGGCTTGATATCTTCGATTGGCATTCAGTTAAGTAAAAGAGCTCAGAAAAACATCTCTGTATTATTGGATACTGTTCAAATTTTACCGACAATTCAAACCGACAATATTAAAAATTTAGGGCCACTAATAAAGGCATATTTTAATTGCAGTAATTTAGCCAATCCGAATAAGTACGAATTAAAAAAGTGGATTGTTCGAACCCTTGAAGAATCTGTTTTGAAGTGCATATCTCCAGGAGTTCAAAAAAGAGTACAAAAAAGCCTTGAAGGTGTTGAACCAGATAAAGATATTAAAGTGTTGTTTATTCATGAGGCTTATTCATCTGGTCATGCTATGTATCGTTGCTGGCACTCAATGTTCGAATTAGTTAAAAATAAATTTCATACAGTGGGACTTAGTTTAAGTAAAGCAAGTGATACCAAAGCGCGTCAGGATTTTCATGAGTTCCATACATTTGATGATGAATGGTCGATTGAACCAATGATTAAAACAATAACTAAGATTCAGCCGACCATTGTTGTTTATCCTTCTATCGGTATGAGTGCACATGCTCCACTATTGGCTGCAATGCGCTTGGCTCCAATTCAAGTTGCTTGTCCAGGGCATCCATCTAGTAGCTATATGACAAATATGGATTATTTCTTTATGTCTAGAGAAAGCCTTACTGATCAAGAGATGGAGAGTATATTGTCCGAAAGCTGGCTTGAGTGTGGTGATGGCGCGGGACAAATGGTTTTGTTAGATACATCTATAAACCAGCAAGAAACAGATGAAGTCTATTTCGATATTGCTATAAACGGAGTTATACAAAAAGTCAGTAATCAATTAATCGATATGTGCAATCGCATCTCTAAGAGTGTGAGCAAATCTGTGCGTTTTCATATGTTTATGGCAAGTCCAAAACAAGATTTGGAATACTATTCAGCAAAATCTATGTTGCGTCGATTTTTGCCTAATTCAATTATTCACCCGTTTTCAAATTATTCAACTTATTTATCGACCTTAACTCAATGTCATTTTGCACTACCAACAATACCTTTTGGTGGTAGTAACAGTAACATTGACCTAATCCGAGTTGGAATTCCTAAGTTATTTATTCAGGACAAAAATGATTTGTCTGGTTTGACTGATTTACAGTTATGGCAGGCTGTAGGCGAAACATATGGTTACTGTGACTCTGTCGAAGAATTAGAATCAAGAGCTATTGAATTAATCAATGATGCTGATTTACTGAGTTCATTTAAGATGAAAATTAAAGAAATTGACCTGTATTCGTTACCAATTTTTAGTGATAGTGATTTGTTAGATAATCGGCTTGTTGATTCGTTAACCTCAGCATTAGAACAGTACCAATAGAAAAAAACTTAAAAATAAAAGTACACTAGTTATTAACCTAGTATTTATTTTTAGGTTTGAAAGGTGTGGAGTAAATGGAAATTGTTATTTTAAAATTAAAGTGTTGTTTTTAAGAGTGTAAAGAATTGATAGACGATTTGATTAATAAAGAATTGGAATACTTTGAACCTATGTTAGAACGTCAAAGTAAAGCCACCGAAGAAATGCGAGCAAAGTGGCGAAAAGAAACTGTTGCTGAGAGAATAGAGCGGATCTCTTTAGAGACTTATGACATTTGTAAAGGTCGAGTCAAATATGGTCCTTTTAAAGGATTAAAACTTAATCGAGATACTTGGTGGGGTAGAAGTGACTTAGGTTCACAATGCTTAGGTTTATACGAAAAAGAAGTTCTTAACTTAATTGTTGAAAATGGCCCTTATGAGACCTTTATCGATATTGGTGCTGCTGATGGTTATTACGCGGTTGGAATGCTTTATTCGCAGTTAGCAAAAAATGCAGTGTGTTTTGAGATTACTCAAAAAGGACAAGAGGCAATCAAAAATAACTGGGCGTTAAATGATAGTGTCGGAAGTATCGTTATTCATGGTGAAGCAGATATTAAATCTATCACATCAGCTTTAAGTTCTATACCTCAAAAGAGTTTAGTGCTAATTGACATTGAAGGGTTTGAGTTTGGCTTATTGCAATCCGATATTCTTTGCTTGCTTAAAAATTGTCAAGTTATCATAGAGGTGCACAACTGGGTAGATGACTTTCAAGAGAAATACACTCAACTTCTGACAAACATAGCACAGTTTTTTGATATCAATCCTTTAGAGCGAATAGAGAGAGAGACAACCTGTATTCCTGAACTTGCTAGTTATACAGATGATAATCGTTTGCTGGTAACGTCAGAAAGGAGACCTTGTCTGATGCGCTTTTTACATTTAACCCCTATTAAGTAGCTGGCGGGTTCATTGCGATATTTTCTCAGTATCTGGATTAGGGCGTTTACGCCACCCTGTAAGAAAATCAGTTAAGGAAACAGAGCTTATTAAACCTTTGTTCGCTAGAATTTTATGTAACTTAGGTAGCTTGTAATAAGGTATAGATGGCGCAAAGTGATGTTCGGCATGAAAGTTCATATTCGCATAGAGGAAGCTTATTGGACGAGGAAGGTGTATTGTGCGAGAAAACTTAAGTGCACCTTCATTACGGTATACGTCTAATTGGTGGTGTTGTGCTTTCGCTAGCACTTTATTTAAAAGAGATGCTGTAAATGGAGCAAGAATCAATAGCATAGTACCAACGGGATTATTAGATATTACGAAAATAGCTAAATATAAAATTATGTTAAATGATAAGTTTTTAAATGCAGCAACTCTAAATCTATTTTCAATGGGGGTTAAATTGGGGTAATAGCCTAAAGAGTTGGTCAATGTGTAAAGTAATTTTCGGTACATACTACGAAAATCAATAAGAGCATAAGCGATAATATGCCTTGTTTCCCAATTTTGTTCTGAAGTCGCCTCATGATCATTTTCTGAAAATGTTTTCTTGTGATGTAGCCAATGTGTTTTTGCAAACATTGCACTGTTGTTCCAAGTTAAAGCTGAACAGAACTCAAACAGATACTTATTAATTAGTTTTGAAGAAAAGACATTGTTGTGAAAAGCTTCATGACCTAATCCAGCATAACCCCAGAATTGAAACTGCAAAGAATACAAATACCAAACGAAAATTAGTAGAAGATAGTTTGATTCTGAGATTGTCAATACAAAGTAAGCAAGAATAAAGTTAATGGCCACTCGTATTAATAAATCTAAAGTTGCAATCAAATTATCGGTAGACTTTAATTGCGTATAGCTTTTTTTGTCCAGAATGCTAGTGGCTTTTGTGAGCATTTAACTTTCGCTACCAGTAATAATTTCAAAAGCACACAGTGAACCTTTAACATGAAATATCTTTCTATCTTCTATGCTTGATAGATAGTCTGTTACTCCTGAGTGAATTTGAGAGCCATAGTCATGCCATATTATGACGCCATTAGTAATAATCGACCTAGCGTTGAGAGTATCTTTTTCGACAATTCCTCTTTCATGTCCTCCATCAATAAAGGCGAATTGCGCAGTTTTAAATTCTTTGGCAAAATTTATCGAAGTAGAATCTGCTTTAACCAAGATAACTCGTTTTCGCTCGTTTTCGTTAAGGTTTTGTATGTAAATCTCACCTTCATCAGCTTGTTTTTTTCTTAGAAAATTATCGTTTTCGTCGCCGTCAGATCGAATTAAATTAGCGTCATAAGTTAAGTTTGAGCAGCCTTCTGATTTTGGTAGGTCAATAGTGAATATTTTTGCTTCTGTGTTCATCGCTAAAAGTGATGCTGAGTAGCCCAGAAATGTGCCAATCTCAATAATAGTTTCTGGTTTAATAATTTGTGCTAAAGATAAAAGTACAATTTGGTCAACGAGAGTGATACTACCCATTTCTATGGGAGGAAAAAGTGTTTTAATAAGTGGATCTTGATTAAGTTGCTCACGCGCAGCTAAAAGATCTTTTAGTTTTATTTCGTTAACACCATATTTTGAGTTTTCAATTAAAGTGCTGATATCCATTAGTTTTCCTGATTAAGTAAACAAGCGCGTTTGCGAAAGGTTGTTGATTTAAATATGGTCTATTCCTAAAGTTTGTTTTTTATAATTTGGCTCAAGCCAGAAACAATCCTAAAGTCATCAAGCAGCAAATCGTCATCGTTAAAACTGATATTAAACTGACCTTCTATAGCAATAATAAACTTCATAATTGCCAGAGAATCTACCAGTCCTGAATCTACAAAGTTAAATTTTTCGACATTTTTATTTGGTATCGAACCATATTTCTCTAATTCACCAATTATGAATTGAGCAATGTTATCCATGATTAATCTGTTCCCAATGTTTACTTGTATTTGATTTTACCATGCTTTCTAAAAGGTTAAGTCCTTGTAAACTTATGTCTAACCCATAATCTAAATTTATCGACGTATTTTGATTGGTTTGGTGGTTAGTTATAGAGTGAGCAAAGTCTGAGTATAAATTGGCGAAAGCTTCGATAAAGCCTGATGGGTGTCCTGCTTTAAATCGATTGTACCGTAACTCTTCAGCGACTAAACAATCCGAACCTCTTTCGAGGATCTCTGAGCGTCCATTAATATGATCCAGCTTTAACCTTTCTGGATCGGTTTGTATCCATTCGACGGCGCTTTTTTTGCCATAGATTTTGATCCTTAAACCGTTGCGATGTCCTAATGACGATTTACTGAACCAATATTGACATTTGACTTGCTTCTCATATTCAACCATTGCTGACACGTCATCTACAATATCATCAAACCAACCGTATGAGTTCTGTTGGGCAATGGTCGATAAAGGTTTTAACCCAGTCGTGTAGTGAACCAAGTGATGTAAATGTACGGCTAAATCTAGATAAATCGTTGGAATACTTTGATCTATCGTTCGCCAACTTTGTGGACATGGCTTATGTCCGCCCTTTAATAATCTGGCAAAGCCTTCTTGTGGCATTTCCACTTGAATGTGCGAAATATCACCTATCTCACCTTTATTAATGAGTGCTTTTAATTCTCTCACCATAGGGTAACCAGAATAGTTATATGTGACGTTCACAAATCCGTTATATTTTTTTTGCTGTTTAATGAGTTGACGGCATGAATCGCTGTTTGTAGTGACTGCTTTTTCGCAGATAACTGGTAAGTCATACGAAAGACATTGTTCTAACATTTTTTGGTGCGCAGGTGTGGGAGTGAGAATAATGACAGCGTCTAGGTCAGATCTATATTTTATGAGTTCTTGCCAGTCATCATAAACTGCATCACGCACACCATATTGTTCTGCACTTTGTTTGTTTATTTCTGAATTTCTACTGAATGCCCCAGCGATGAGTTCAAAATTGCCATCTAAATGCGAAGCACAATAGTGTGCGTATCCAACAGCCGAGTTGATACCGCCGCCGATGAATCCAACTTTTAATTTTCTATTTTTCATTATTTAATCGCACTTAAAGTACAAGCGAGAGTGGATCACTGCTTGATTTTGTTGCTCTTGTTTAGCGTTATGCATAGATTGTTCCGCAATTTTTTGGATTTCAAGTTTGTTGATTTTACTCATTGCATTTTGAGGGAAGGATGAAAAAAAGAAGAATACTCTGGGTTGTTGGTGGTGATCTAATTCTGTAGCGCAAATAACCCGTATTTGATTAACTAATGTTGACAACTCTTCCATTGTTTTCGGAATAATAGCAAGTGCTACTATTTCTCCTAGATTTTCATCATGTAGCGCAAATGCAATACAATTGTCGATTTGAGTTTGAGCTTTAACCACTTCTTCTATATCGGACGGATATACATTGATGCCGCCAGTAATGATAATTTCTTTTTTTCTAGCAATGTAATAAAGCTGTTTATTTTTATCAAATTTACCTAGATCACCAGTGCAAAAATAATCGCCATAAAATGATTCTGCAGTTAACTTTGGTTGTTTATAGTAACCACTGAATTTCATCGGTGTTTTACAAGCTATTTCTCCAACTTCACCTATAGCGAGCTCATTTCGGTCATCATCGAGTATTACAATATCGGTATTTGCTATTGCATGACCGACGCTCATATTTTTATTTGTTGAATCGAATTTGATATTGGTCGCAATAGCTATCTCTGATGCGCCATAACATTCGTGAAACTCACATTTTAACTTCTTTAGTAGTTGGGCTTTTGTATCATAATCTAGTAAAGCGGAAGAGGATACTAAGCATCTAAAGCTATTTAAGTCAGCACTATTATTTATGAGATAGTTATTAAGTTGTTTTAATTGCGATGAAACCGCTATGGTGAATGTTACATGGTGTGTAGCAATACAATCTAACCAACCGGACATATTAAACTTATTCATGATGATCGCTGTACCACCACTTAACAGAGATAGGAAAATCAATCTTTGAGCCAGAGAGTGGTAAAGCGGAGTTGCAACTAACGTAGTGTCCCGCTCGGTAATTGAGTATAAGTCTATAGCCGCTTTTGCTCTCAGTATTTTTGTGTTCTGACTTAACTCAATTGGCTTTGGTGTTCCTGTAGAGCCTGAAGTCATTGTTAATATGTAAGCAGAATCAAGCTCTGATATTTTATTGTCAGAGGTATTGGTGTCTGATATTGAGTACCAGTTTTCAAGTCGTTCTAATCCAGAAATATCTTTCCCAACAGAGATCCAATTACTAATTTCATTTGCTGAAAGACTTGCTTGTTTTTCAGAGTATAAAGCATACCAGCATACTATATGTTTGAATTGTAATGTTTTTTGAGCTTGAACTAATGCTTTGTTTGTAGTGCCGAATGACAAAGGTACTAGTGTGGCGTTTAGCTTGGCAATTGCAAGCATCAAAATAACAAAGTCAATATCATTGGGTAAGATACTAGCTACCAAACTGTGAGGCTTGATTCCTAGTTGAAATAAACCATCAGCAACATTGTTCACTCTATGCTTGAGTTCAAGATACGACAACGTTTGATTTCGAGTAATAAGTACTTTTTTTTCTTGATGATTTTTATAGGCTTGATCAATTTTATGTAACAAGTTAGACATTATTCATAACCTTAGAGAAACGTAAAAAAGTTTGGCTATTCATAGGTAACAATTCACCCGCTGGTGCAACTATGACAGAATCAATTTGAGTATTATTATTGACCAAAGTTGCAGCACCAATGAAATTGTTTTCTGCAATCGTGACATTGTGTGACACAGTTGCATTCATACCTATAAATGTATTATTTGATATTTTTACTCCGCCAGCTAAACATACCCCTGAATTGATCCAAACATTATCTCCAATTTCGCAATCATGACCTATATGCACACCAGAGCTAATGAATACGTTGTGACCGATTTTTGAATTACAGTGAATACTTGAATGCTCGAAGATAACAGAGTTTTCTCCAAGTGAGACTTTGTTGTGTTTTTTTACGCTCGGATCGAAATAAGATATTAATTGATAACCTTGCTGCTTTGCCTGCCAAGCAATACGTGTTCTTATTTGGTTCATTTCTATGTAACCCACTGCAACAATTAATTTGTGTCTTTCAGGCGGAAACTTATCAGTTAATTTTTCAAATTCAATTAATGGAAGGTCGTTATAATGGTCGCTATTTTTAATGGATGACTCAACCGTAAATGCAACAATATTATAAAAATCTTGTAGGTAGCTGGCATAAGTTTGAGCCATAGAACCTATGCCATAAATAATTAAATTAGGTTTCATTCCTTCCTACTTGATGAAGTTGAGCGATAAAAATGAACTAGAAAGATATTAGTTTCGCGATATTTTTAATATGTTTATACTGTAATCCATGCATCAAGGGAAGACAAAGTATAGAGTCTGTGATTTGGTTATTTGTTGCTAAATCATTCAAACGCTTTTCGTCGATGTATTTATTGTTGGCTGGATAGAAGTATCTTCTTGCCGAATAACCGTGCAGGTTAAGTTGTTCATTAACTCTTAGTAACTCTTGCTCATTTTCAAATTTTACAGGCATGTACATTGGCGGCGTGTAGCTATCGTAACTTGTAGTTTGCAGTTCGACGCAGTCTGATAATTCTGAATGATAACGTTCAACGCTTTTTTGACGATTTTCTACCAAGAAATCCAAATCATCGAGTACACATAATCCCATAGCCGCGTGTAGTTCACTCATTTTAGCGTTAATACCAGCTTCTTTGACTATGCCGCCTTCGGAAATTCCAAAGTTAATGAGTGATTCAGCGCGTTGTAAATCTTCTTTGTTTTTGAAAATTAAAGCGCCGCCCTCGATGCAATGAAACAGCTTTGTGGCATGAAAACTCACGCAATGAATATCACCATAATCGAATATGCTTTTGCCTTTGTATTTAGAAAGCAGGGCTTGAGCGGAGTCGTAAATGATTGGAATGTCGTATTTTTTGCCTAGTTCATCAAATGCTTCTAAGTCACATGGTGCACCAAAAATATTGACTGGAACAATGGCATCGACGTTACCTTTTTGAATTTGTGTTTTGCAATTGGACGCAGAAAGATTCCAACTATCGCGATCGATATCTGCTAAGCGGATGTTTACATTTTGCCATTCAAGCGCTGTGGATGTCGCGGGAAAAGTAAATGGTGTCGTTAAAGCGGTTTTACCGCTTAGGTCTTTTAGTTTGTATGCAAGCTGTAGGGCAGAAGTGCCATTATTTACTATCAATAGGTGTTTCACACCGAGATAATCTTTAAGGCGATTTGTTAACTCTTTTAATAAAGGACCACCGTTAGTTAGCCATTTATTATCAAAGGCTTGTTCAACAAAATGCATATATTTATCGAGTGGAGGAATATATGGCTGCGTGACGAGCACCTTCTCATTGCTTTTCAAATCAGCTTGAGGTAATTGAATAATTTTTGCACTAGCCATGCGTCCACCTTGTAGAAACTACTATTGTGTATTCAAACTTAACAAGTTTTATAACGGTTCTAAATGAATAAATTTATAAGAAGCAATAAAAGTACCAGCAATCAATAAAGCTATTGAACGTAAAGTATAATACTGGTGTGGCGTCATTGTTGCTTACAATCTTACAATGACAAATTATTTAATTTTAGGACAATGATGATGAGTGATTCGAAGGTCAAAACAACGGATGAAATATTACTGGAACTAATGGAAAAGCTAAACGCAAAGCCAGATGCGACTGCACCAGTAACAAAAGGGTTACTAGTCATCTCAACGCCAAGAAGCGGTTCAAGTATGTATTGTGACAGCTTGTCTAAGCTTGGGCTAACAGGTGAATGTACAGAATGGTTTAATCTTAGGTATTTAGGCGCTTACGCCAAGTTAAAAGGTCAAAAGGACGTTGATTTTCCAGCGTATTTAGATTTTATCACCAAGAAAACAACACTAAATACTGGTGTATTAGCGGTTAACATGCATGTTGAGCAGTACACAGCGTT
>JABXID010000140.1 GCA_013373245.1 Gammaproteobacteria bacterium | reverse complement strand
GGAACACCAGCGTCCATAAGCGCTAGTGAAGAACCACAAACAGAAGCCATTGAAGATGAACCGTTAGATTCTGTGATTTCTGATACTAGACGAACTGTATACGGGAATTCTTCTTGCGTTGGCATAACAGCAAGAACACCACGTTTTGCTAAACGACCGTGACCAATTTCACGACGCTTAGGAGAACCTATCATACCTGTCTCACCAACACAGTATGGAGGGAAGTTGTAGTGCAACATGAAGTTGTCACGACGCTCGCCTAATAATGAGTCGATGATTTGTGCGTCACGCTCAGTACCTAACGTTGCAGTAACGATTGCCTGAGTTTCACCACGAGTAAATAGGGAAGAGCCGTGAGTACGAGGTAAGATGCCAGTTTTAACATCTAACGCACGAACCATGTCTGGTTCACGACCGTCGATACGTTTTTCACCCGCTAAGATGCGTGAACGTACAACGTCTTTTTCTAAATCATGAACTAATTCAGCAACTTCTTTTGCATTGAACTCTTCTTCGCCCGCTTCTTCTTCAAGCTTAGCGATAGTTGCATCTTTTACTTCACCAACAGCAGCGTAACGCTCCATTTTGTCAGCGATAGAGTAAGCAGCTTTGATGCCTTCTTCAGCAAGTGCAGCAACTTTGTTCTTTAATTCAGTGTTTTCTTCTGGAGCAGTCCAGTCCCATGCAGGAGTAGCAACTTCAGCAGCAAATTCATTAATTGCTGTGATTGCTTTTTGCATTTCGTCGTGGCCGTATACAACCGCGCCTAACATTGTTTCTTCAGAAAGAATGGCAGCTTCTGATTCAACCATTAATACAGCCGCTTCAGTACCAGCAACAACTAAGTCTAAGTCAGAAGTTTTTAATTCAGTTTGAGATGGGTTTAATACGTATTGACCATCTACTACACCAACACGTGCACAACCGATAGGACCATTAAATGGAATACCAGAGATAGCAAGTGCAGCTGATGCACCTAACATGGCTACTAAATCAGGTTGAATTTCTGGGTTCACAGAAACAACCGTACATACTACTTGTACTTCGTTTTTAAATGCTTCTGGAAATAATGGACGAATTGGACGGTCGATAAGACGAGCAATTAGTGTTTCTTCTTCTGAAGGACGACCTTCACGTTTGAAGAAACCGCCAGGGATTTTACCCGCTGCGTATGCTTTTTCTTGGTAGTTAACCGTTAATGGGAAGAAGTCTTGACCTTCTTTCGCTTCTTTTTTACCAACAACTGATACGAATACTGAAGTATCACCGATACTTGCCATAACAGCTGCTGTAGCTTGACGTGCGATTACGCCTGTTTCTAGAGTGACCTCGTGCTGACCATATTGGAATTTTTTAATAATTGGAGTCACGTTTTTTTCCTTTCATTTTGATTCGGCAACAATCTTAGGGCGCCCTTGTTACGAAAATATTGCACTTACAAATTTTCGACGCCACCGAATCGGGTTTTATCGTTTAAATTTCGCGGGACATTATACGCGGGATCGTTGGTAATACCAGCAAATATAGGCATATTTAACATATGGGTATTTGTACATATTTTGACACATTGCTGATGTGCTGTTTCAGCTTGATTATTTTGCCAAATACTTAGTAAACATTTGTTGTAACTTTTCAATCTGCAGCGGTTTCGCAAGATAGTCATCCATCCCCGCGGCAATACAATTTTCTTTATCACCCTGCATGGCATTGGCGGTTAAGGCTACAACTGGTATGTTTTGGTAACGCTCATCACCTCGGCCTTGTCTGATGGCTTTGGTTGTTTCAAAACCGTCCATTACAGGCATTTGGCAATCCATTAATACCAAATCGTAAGATTGTTGCTGATCTGCCAAGAAATCGAGCGCCTGTTCACCGTTTTCAGCGACATCAAATTGCACTCCTAACTTTGTTAACATGAAACCGGCAACTTGTTGGTTTATTTTATTGTCTTCCACCAACAACACCTTATGCTGAGTATTACTGCCTGCTTTCTCATTCTGTACATAAGGAGAAGTTATATTTTCCACTTTATTGGTATTTTTTTCTGATTTGACAAAAACGTCCATTAACTCGTCTTTTAAAACCGGCTTGTGTAATAATTGCGATATACCAAGCTTTGTGTAGTGACTTTCATCGGCCTGATCACCAATTGAAGTCATGAGAATGTATTTACAAGAGCCACACTTATCAAACTCTTTTATCTGTTCAACAAACTCCATACCACTTATTTGCGGCATATTTTTGTCTACTAAAATACTATCAAAAGAGTTGCTCTTATCAGGTTTTTGCAATAATTTTATCGCTGCAATTGGGTCACTTTGCTGAGTAACAATTGCTCCCCAGTTTTCTAATTGTTTGACCAGAACCGACAAACTGGTTTCATTATCATCCACCACAAGTAGGCGATGACCTTTTAAGTGTTGTTCAGGTTGACTATTTTCAGGAATATCTTGTGACAGTGGTAAATGTAAGCTGAACGTACTACCTTTGCCTTCATGACTTTCAACCGTTAAATTGCCATCCATCAAGGTCGCAAGTTTGTGACATATCGCCAAACCTAACCCAGAACCACCAAAACGTCTGGTCGTTGACGCATCAACTTGTGTGAACGGGTCGAATAAAGTGACAAGTTTATCTTGCGGAATACCAATCCCAGTATCAGTAACTGACACCGTAAGTATATTCTGTCCATCTTTTGAATGTGTTTTAGCCCGCAGGATAATTTCACCAGCGTCGGTAAATTTGATCGCGTTGCCAATTAAGTTGGTAATGATCTGGCGCACTTTTGCTGGATCGCCAGTTGCCTTTGAGGTTTGCAAGCTCAATGTATCAATCACAACCTCAAGGCCTTTTTTCTCAGCCATAAGAGCAACAGCTATCGTGGTTTCACCAAGCAATTCATGGAAGTCATACTCAATATTTTCGACGTCCATTTTACCCGCTTCTAAGCGCGAAAAATCGAGTATTTCATTGATCAAAGACAACAAAGAATTCGCAGAGGTTTTTGCCACTTGCGTTTTTTTCCGCTGCTCAGGCGTTAGCTTGTCATGTTCCAACAACTCGAGCATACCGAGCACTCCATTCATAGGTGTTCGGATTTCATGACTCATAGTTGCTAAAAAGTCACCTTTGGCTTTCGATGCAGCTTCCGCTTGTTCTTTGGCTAGAATAAGGTTTTTCTCTGCTATCAGTCGCTGTTCTGATGAAAACAAGCTACTGACTAGGGCCGCAACAGAGACTAAAAAGCGCTGATCGTAGTCTGCCCATTGACGTTGACTATCCATTCCTAATTCAACACTCAATACACCCAACTTACCGTCGCCAATAGAAAATACGGCGCACAACAAAGAACCGATTCCCTCAGACTCGAAATAACCTTTATACAAATTTTGTGTTAGCGGGTTCTGCGCAACGTCATCAATAACGACAAGCGCTTTATTGTTAAGCTCTTCAAAAAGCTCAGGAAAGTCATTTTTACTTAATGAAATATCTTGTCGATATTGTCCATCTGAATAAAAGAACATTGATAAACAATCAAACTGTTCTTGGTCGTTATCCAGAATCCAAATCCCCGCACGCTCACTTCTCAACGCTCTTGCAATTGAACGTATCACTAGATTTTTCGAATCTTTGAAGTTGCCCGACAACACTGGTTCACTGATTGTTAGCTCCGCCAATATTCGATTTTGACGGGCTTCTTTTGCCGCTGCAATTTCCGCCAGTTTCTTATCATTGATATCTTGAAAGGAGCCAAACAGGCGTACAGGTTTGCCGTCTTCAAAGGTCACATCGCCCTGGGCAACCACCCAAATCTCTCGCCCTTTGGCAGTAACCAGTTGCAACTCCTCATTCCATGGAGTTCCCTGCTCGATGGCTTGAGAAACCTTAGCCGTTACGGTATCTCGACTGTATCCTTCTTTATAAAAATTAATACCTGTTGCTAAATCGGGTTCGAAATCTTGTTCTACTTCATGAATTGCTTTCGTCATGGACGACCAATTGACGGTATTTTCAACTAAATTAACTTCCCAAGCGCCAATGCGTGCTTGTTCACTCATGCTTTCCAATAGGTCTTGTTGCAACTGAATTTTCTGTTCCGCTTTTTTTCTATCCGTCACGTCATATTCAATGGCCATAAAACCAATAACATCACCGTATTCATTATTAATTGGGTTACAACGAATATTGATCCAATACGGCTCGCCATTTTTACTGTAGTTAATCAACGTTTCTTCAAACGGCTTTTGGGCATCTAAAGCTTTACGAATTCGATTAACCACTTTTTGATCGGTAAGCTCCCCTTGCAATAACTTCCCTGGTGATTTACCGATTGCTTCTTCTTGCGTATATCCGGTTACCTTAATAAACGCATCATTTACCCACTCAATATTCCGTTCAATGTCAGTAAGTACAACTATGTTATCCGTTTGCGATGCTATTCTAGAAAGTTTAGTCATCTCATGTTGAGCGTACTTTCGGTCGGTAATATCTAGAATGAAGCCTTCTAAAAAACGTACCGTCTGATCATCATCTAATACTGCTTGCCCTTTTTCATATACCCAAATTTCATCGCCATTGGCATGTCTTATCGAGTATTCGATTGACCAAGGTGACTGGTTTGCAATTGCCTTTTCAACCTCTTTTGCAACATATTCTTGATGTTCCTCACAAATCAACTGACCAAACGATGTAACTTTATTGCGCAACAGTTGTTCCGGTGTATATCCGGTTAATTCTGACACCTGTTCACTTACGAACACCATTGTCCAGTCTGGGTCCATTAAACAACGGTAAGTTGCTCCTGGAATGTTTTGCACCAGCGACAAGTATTGATCTCTGCTTTGTGTCAACTGTTCTGAAATTAACTTTCTTTCTGTGATATCTAGGTGAGTACCTATCATGCGCTTGGGTTGGCCGGTTTCAGACCATTCAACCACTTTTCCTGCGTCATAAACCCAAATCCACTGACCGTTTTTATGTCGCATACGGCCTTCGTATTCAAAATTATTTGACTTACCGCGCCAGTGATTTTTTAGTAGCTCCATTGCGTTAACTTTATCGTCTGGATGTACTAAGCTAACCCAAAAATCAGTTGTTACTGGTTTTATTTCACTCAGTTCAAAACCCAACATTTCAGCCCAGCGCTCGTTAACGTCAATTAAGTTAGTTGCCAGATTCCAGTCCCAAACGCCAACTGAAGTGCCATCAATAACTTGCTGTAGTTGCGCTTTATTTTGCTTTAATGCAATTTCAGAGACTTTTCGACTAGTGATATCGGTTCTAATGGCAACAAAATTGGTGATTTGATCATTTTCATTTTTATAAGGCACAATCGTCGTATCAACCCAATAAAGACCACCTTCTTTTGTTCTGTTGCAAATTTCACCATGCCAAACCTCACCGGCCATTATGGTTAAATACAATTCTTTAAAGAACAAATCGTTATGTAAGCCTGACTTAATGACGGAATGAGTGTGTCCGACTAACTCATGCTCTTCATGACCACTTATTTCAATAAACTTGCTATTTACATACTCAATGACGCCAGAGCGATCTGTGATACTCACTATGGAGTGCTGATCGAGCGCAAATTTTTGCTTCAAAGTTTCATTATAATTACGAAGGGCTTGCGCTCTGCTTTCCTCCAATAAACGCGCTTGCTCATTTTGCGATTTGAGCATATCGCTTAACGCAATGGATAAGTCCTGTAGTTCATCTTTTGAATCTAACCTAACTTCTTCGACATCCTTTCTTTCTGCAACGGCTCTAGCAAAACCAACCAGTTGTTGAATTGGTTCTATGAACGAATACGCTTTGCGCATTGCAAGGTAAAACACCACTATGACGACTAATAACAACACCATTAATGAAAATACAACCGCTTTGTATACATCCGTTAACGCGGTAGAACGTTCGGTTTCACTAATCAAACGCCAAGCGACATCACCAATCAAAACTTCATCTAAATGCCCTATGACGACTTCATTTTTGGGGTTTCTATAACTTGCATACAAATTATTGTCAGAGGAATGATAATTGATTTTCGCTTGACTTATTGCAGTGGTGACTTCTGTTGAAAGAATGTCTGAGTCTTGCTCGTTAAAGCTGCTTCTTAGTATATTATCCCGACCAATCAAGTACTGCTTGATTTGTGTCGACGGCTCGTCATACATGTATAATTTGTCATAAATAGTGTCGACTTTAATTTGCAGTGCGACAACACCAATTAATTCAATTTGTTCATTGAAAACTGGAGACGTTAAAAAACCAGCCACTGTATTCTTTGATGGTCCATAACGTTCTAAGTCTGAAAAATACGTTTTCTTGCGCAACACTGTTTTATTTACTGCGTCAGCAAAGCGGCTAGCACTATTTAGCCCGTTAAAAAGATTACTGCCAAGGTCTGGCTCTTCGGTTAAAGAATATAAGATATTGCCATCGACATCTAACAACATAACATCGTATATGTAGTCGTGAGCTCGACTGGTCGCTGTAATAAATTGATGCCCATCATGGGAGGAATTGCGCCACTGACCGGATTGAATAAACTCCGCTGCTGTTTCATATGGCTGAGCGTCTGACTTTAACTTTTCGAGTAACTGAGCAACAGCTGGGGACTGGCTCAGTTCTTCTATGTCTTCAAAACGTTCATCAAACCATTGTTCAATAAACTTTTTGTTGCTGGTTCCAGCAACAACAACGCTTTTGCCGGTTGCGGTTTCAAGCCCTGACATCATTTGAAAACTATAAAACAACCCTATAATTATGATAGGAACAATAGACAATAACCAAAACCAAACCAATAAGTTACGGTGAATAGGTGACTTTATCGGGCCTATTTTTTTAGTGCTTTTTGCTGGCATAGCGGAATTATTTTCTAAAGTCACGTTTGGTAGCTAAATCCATTGTTCTAAATCCTGACAAAATAATAGCGTTACTAAGTTGTTTTATTAAAGTAGTTTTTTAGTAAATATGTACAAACCTGCTGAAAAAGATTTAAGTGTTTTGTATCATGGGCAGAAAATTCACCAACGTTAATAGGTAAATGTTTCTGTGGCGTCAAATATCGATAAGACACTCACCAAAGCTCGTACTATATGTGCAGAGAATAAAGTTAAGTTAACAACTAAACGCGAAAATGTACTATCGTCTTTGGTTCAAGCTGGTGAAGCTTTGTCCGCCTACGAGTTGGCAGAAAAATACCGAGAGTTATTTGAGCAAACCATACCGGCCATGTCCATCTATCGCATTCTCGACTTTTTAGCTGAATATTCCTTAGTGCATAAGTTATCTTCCGCCAATAAGTACATTGCCTGTTCACATATCACCTGCTGTGATGAGCACCAAGTACCACAATTCCTCATTTGTGAAACCTGCAACTCGGTAACCGAGATAGCAATCAAATCTAGTGTTATCAAAGAGCTAACCGACAGTGTCAGCAAAACTGGATTTAACTTAAGTACCAATCAAATCGAATTAAAGGGCTTTTGTAAAAACTGCCAATAGTTTTTATTGGCAGTTTTTCATATTCAGCTTATTTAAATGATAAGCCTAATGCTGCCATGTCGTTAGTGCGACGACGAATGTCATTCGCTTCTTCTTCCACAACATTAGCTTGTGACAAGTTATTATCAGAATGCTGACTGATATTTACTATGTTACGACTGATCTCTTGCGAGGTGGCTCCTTGCTCTTCTGCCGCGGTTGAAATTTGCATCGCTAAATCAGCAATATCGGAAATCGCATTATATACCTTCATAACGGTTTCTTGTGTCAACTTAGTATCTTCAACACATGCCAATGCCGACTCTTTACCTTGTGCCATTTTTTTAGACCAATCTAGCAAGGTGCTTTGAATTTCATTAATAGACTTATAAATTTGCTCCGTCGCTCCATGAGTTCGACTAGATAATGCACGCACTTCATCAGCTACTACAGAAAAGCCTCGACCATGCTCACCAGCTCGTGCCGCTTCAATGGCGGCATTAAGCGCCAATAAGTTTGTTTGATCGGCAATACCTTGAATTTCAACCATAATAGAGCCAATTTTCTCGGCTTCTTGCGCTAGCTCATTGGCTGACGTTGAAGAACTTGAAACTTCTTCTGCTAACACATTAACCATCTTCATGGTTTGTTCCATTGACTTGGTCGCTTCTTTACAGTCTGCATGAGCTTCAGCCACTTTATCTGAAGTCATCACTGTATTATCTGCTACCTCGTTAATGGTCATCACCATTTCTTCTACAGCGGCTGATACCTGTTGCAATTCAGATGCTTCTAATTCTACCCCTTGTTTGGTGGTGTGAGCAGCTTGACTTAAAGTGTCTACGCCTTGTTTCATAACGTTAGACGCATCAATGACTCTTCCCAGTACGGTTCGAATTCGAGCTTTTTCAAGTTTAATGTGAAAATCGGCAATGCTGTGCGCCTGTGTACCTGAGAATACCCAGCGTGAAGCACTGTCCGTTTCTTTTTTCTTTTCATTTAAGAAGTTTGGCGTTGCGATCAGCTCGTCGTAGTAACAAACAAATGGTATTGCCACCAGCGCTAACGAAACCCATGGTGATACAGCAATGCTGGCACCGATCGCTGCAGCGCTTGTTAGGCCAAATGCAATATGCTTATTACTTTGTTTAGCGTACCAAGGCTCAATGTTTTTACCTTGATTAATTGCCTTATAAGCTGCTTCAGCCGCCTTTTTATAACGATCTTCTAACTTGACTCGAACGGACTGATAGCCTACCAATTGGCCATTCTCAAAAATCGGAGTAACAAAGGCATCAACCCAATAATAACGCCCGTCTTTACAACGGTTTTTAACCGCTCCACGCCAGTTTTTACCGGCCTTTAGAGCGTCCCATAAATCTTTAAATGCCGCCTTAGGCATGTCAGGGTGACGTACCATATTGTGGTTTTTGCCCACTAATTCTTCTTGGGTATAACCGGCAACCTTGCAAAAAATATCATTGGCGTAAGTGATCACGCCACGTAAATCGGTTGTTGAAACTAACTCCTCAGTTTCCGCAAAAGTGACTTCTTCATTTATTATGGTTTGATTTCGTCTCGACACTTATACAATCCTTCCAAAACGCGTGCTTATACAAATTTTCAACAATGTTAAATTGCAATTGTAGCTCACTAATTATCGGACGGAAAAACAAATACTTAAATTTGTTAAATTAAATCCTCAAACAATCCTTTAACTAACGGTTCGCCATTTTTCACCATTTGAAGACCTTTTGACCAAACTGAATCAATAGAAAGGTCATGTTTATTGAGTAAAACCAGATCGGCGTCATGGTCTACGCTAATATGGCCTTTGCGTTTTAAACCTAACGCCTCCGCCGGATTGCCAGTTACAATCTGAGTTGCCATCGATAATTCAAGGCCGTGTTCTTGCGTAAGCTCTACAAACGAATGGTACAAACTCGATACTCGACCAACTTCTAAACCGGCAAATTCACCGTCAGCCGAGAACTGTGGCAAACTAGCATTACCGTCTGAACTCATAGTAATAGAAGTTGGTGGTGCTCCAGCATCAAGCACTCGTTTTACTGCCGCTGATGCAAGGATCTCTCCCTCGTCAATAAATTGCTGCGTTGTGCTTGTTGTTACATCAATATACCCCCCAAGATTTGCCAGCTTAATGCCTTCATTTAACAGAGACTCGTTGCGGTTTATATGTGTGGCATAAAATTGCGATGCCGGTATGGCAGATGTTTCACACGCTTCAAATATTAAATTTAACTGTTGAGCATCGTCTCCTACATGTAAAAATAAGGTCCCTTTTTTGCCAGATAACATGCCTCCAACCCTTGCATCTGAAGCTACTCTGACGAATTCATGAACGGTGGGATGTGACGATCTGTGATCGGCAATTGCTAATTCCCCGACACCAATGATTTGTGGGATCAACATAATGTCTTTACGAATTGAGCCCACTACCGTTTGCACTGGTACTTGATAAGATCCCGTATGACAAAATACATTCAAGCCCTCCGCTTCAAGACCTTGCGCCTTTGCTAATAAATCTTCTAAAGTTCGACTCACATCGTCTGTGCCTAATGCGCCAATAACGGTGGTTACTCCTGCCAATGTCGCTTCGGTAAGTTGCATCTCAGGTGTACGTGTATTAAATCCGCCTTCACCACCACCACCTGTAATATGAACTAATGGGTCTATTAACCCCGGAATAAGCACTTTGCCATCACCGTTCACAATATTTACATTTACTTGTTCACTTTGTAACTCAACATTTTCATTGATGGTTAAAATTTGATTGCCACAGAATAATACGTCCTTGATACCGATAGATTCAGGGGTGTATACGTCGACTGATTTTATTAACGTTAACTTTTTAGAATTCATTGTTTAGTTTATAAGCCTGTTTTAAATTTTAAATTAGCGCACTTTTTTGTTTATTTATCTAAGCTACTTTGTTCGAGTTCGCTGCTCTATTTTCACGTTAAACCATATTGAACTGCGATTAACATTGATGCGATAGCCATTGCTGTTAACACCAATTGAAACTTCCAAACAAACTTAACCCAAGTCACCCAATCTACTTTGACAACACCCAAACAGCCGATTAAAGACGCTGAGGTTGGAATTATAAGATTAGTTAATCCGTCGCCTAACTGGAAAGCCAACACAGCGACTTGTCGCGATACACCAACAATATCAGACAATGGCGCCATCAGTGGCATTGTTAACGCTGCTTGACCAGAACCAGATGCAACAAAAAAGTTAAAAATAGACTGCAACATCAGCATTAACACTGCCGATACTGACTCTGAAGCATCACCAATTAACTGTCCCATACCATACAAAATGGTATTTAGTACCGATGGTTCGGTCGGATCATCTCCACCCAATAGCAACAAAATCCCTTTAGCCATACCAACGATTAGCGCTGCCGGCAATAAAGATTGAGCGCCATGTTGAAAAGCTTTAGAAACATCATTCATCGACATTCGACTTCTGATCACAGCAATTACGCCAATCACAATACCGATAGCAAAAAATTGAGTGGCTATTTCAGGAATGTAGTAGCCCTTGGCAATTACCCCCCAAATCACCCAAGTGACACCAGCAGCAAAGGCAAGTAATATTAATTTGTCGGTCATATTAAACGCGACCGACAACTCTTGTTGGTCATTATTTTTTTGCGAAGATAACTGCTTTTGATCCAACTCAAATGTCAAACTTTGACGTGGATCATTTTTGATTTTTTTAGCATACGACAAAGTAAATAACACACCAACCAAAGTAAAGACAAACCACATGGTCATTCGAAAAGGCGCTCCTGACAATACAGGTACTTCCGCCAACCCTTGTGCGACAGCCACACTGAATGGGTTCATCCAAGAAGTTGCAAAACCAATTTGAGTGGCCACATATGTAATCATTACTGTTGTTATAGCGTCATACCCCAATGCTAAAACTAACGGGTAGAGAACAATACAAAACGCAATGGCTTCTTCGCCCATGCCAAATACTGCCCCCGCAAGAGAAAACAACACGAACATCAAAGGCAGCAACACCACTTCCAATCGTTTGGTTTTGTTAATTAACGCTAAGATTCCATTATTCACAGCTTGGGTTTCCATGATAATGCCAAACGCACCACCAATGACCAGAATAAACATAATGACGCCAATCGCAGACCCCATGCGATCGCCAGACACCATACCTTCAAACGCATAGTTGATCAGGCCCATTTCTCCATTTGCTGCAAATAACGGCAGGCCTTCTGCCTCAGCTTGTTGCTGGTAGGTTTCCGCAGATATTTGCTGTTTACCACTGCTATTTTCAATGACGTCAAAGCTGCCTGCTGGCAAAAAATAGGTCATCAACCAAGCAAGACAAACCACAAAAAACAGAATGACAAAAGCATCGGGCATCTCAATTGCTTTTGACACTTTATTGGTTATTTTCGGCTCCATGTCCGAACTTGAAGTAGTTTCTCCATTCATTTTAGGGTGCTCTTATTTTTTGATTTATTATTAATTCGTTTTAATGACGAAAGGCAAGTTAGAATAACTGCATTGTTTGTTAGGACTTCGAGCAAACTGCGTTTTGTCGTCAGCTTGCACAGCAAACGTTTGTTGCCAGTTTTGCCAACCAATTACTTCACGTTTGCCACACTTATTGCCAACTACGGCACGCCATTTACCGTCTAATTCAACCACTCCCTTAGCTGACATCCGTTTTGACAATGACTCAGAACGAGAGTTAAAGGTAAATAGCAACTGATCCAGCTCGGCTCTATATATGGCTTTATCTCCTTGATTTAAGAAATGACTCAAACCTGCAATGTAGTTATTTGACTCGGCCTCGACTATTTTTCCTTGGCCTTGTTTCATATCCACCACAAACACTCCGTTTTGCCCTACTACTTCAAAATGATAATCACCGTTAGTTTGTTTATTTACCAGCAGCGCGGAAGTTTCGTCGACACCAAAGGCAAAACGTTGCCCAGACATATAACTAAATACCGCCAATCTAGACTCTCTGTCTCGTTCAGAAAAATGGGTGTCTAATAAACCAAGTTCAAAAAGCCCAGTGCCGCCCTCGGCACGATAGGTTAAATCACCGGGTTTTAACTCACTGCTTTGACAGGTTTTACTTTTAGAGCAGCGAGCGCTTGGCGGTTTGGTTGCAAATGCGCCACGTACTAACGCCAATTTAGGGTCGCCATTTGAAATCATTGGCACTGGTTTCCCTTTATAAAATCCGCCTGCTTGCACCGCTGTACCAGCACTTGTGCCACCGACAACTAATTGTTTATTCTCAACCATGTTACGGATCACAATTAACTCTTCTGCCGGTTGACCATTTTTATCCGTCAAAGCGGCGATAGTTCTCGATTGATCACCACCATTAAAAAAGATGCCATCTGCCGATTTAATCGCTTCTAACATTCGTTCAGGTTGTTCACACATGGCTTTTTGCTGAGCGACACGTTTTGGATAAATGACGTCACGATTAAAACTTAAGTTGTTAGCTCTGATCTGCTGCAGTCGTTGACATTGTCCTTTTGCTTGTTGGTAGGTCATATCCAAAGGTAACCAAGTCACTTTAGCTTTAAAAAATTGAAAAACACTTTGATAAAAATCCGCAGACTCAAACGGATCACGAGACGAAGCAGTGACTACAACAATATGAGGGGTAACTTCACTTATATTTGCTTGTTGTTTTCGTGCCGCTTTTATTTGAGCTGAGTTGTAAAACGCTTGATAAACATCAACCGCGTGCGAATTTTTGTTAAATGCCAGGTTTGTATGTTCTTGTTTGCGGTTTCCGTCCGCCAATATTTGTGGAAACTCTATATAGTCATGAAAGGCAAAATACAGTTCATCACTCATACTTTTATAAAAATCGAGTTGGTCGATATCTGCAAACGCATCTCGAAGTTGTGATTTGCTCACAACGGCACCATCCAGCTTGTTATAAATATTCAAAAAAACTGAATGAACATCATCCAAAACCAGTTTGGAATTCGGTGAAAATATTTCGGAATTAAAAAATGCATCACGTTTTTCACTTGTTATTCGATATTGAATTGATGATAAACCATCAGAAAACGAGTTAGTTTTTGAACAATTCTTTACAGACATGCTTGAACATGTTTTAAGTGAACCACCCGCTAAAACCAGGTCAAACTCACGTGTTTCTTTCGCGCTCAAAAATCCACTTAACACCATGAAATAAAAAGAAAATAAATAAACAAAAACATTTAAAAAATTACTTTTATTTCGCTCCAAGAATTTCACAAAAAACATCATTACCGACTCCATTTATCACTGTTAACTTAATGTTGACAGGGGTGAAACTTTATGGTTAGGTTATTGCCACTGTCAAACAATAATTTGCCAGTTAACAAAAACACAATGTTTTAAAATTGAATAAATATATTGAGCATTATGCTAAAAAAAGCACCCAAGTTAGGTAACTATTATTACCAAAACTTTTATTTGTCGGAGTGGTTCGACGAATAAAAACATACCTCCCAAACACGTTGGTGTTTGTCCATACAATTGACTCTGTCAATTCGTGCTTTTGCCTTTGTGCAAAATAAAAGTGCAATACAAAAATAATTAAAAACCTTAAAACACACAAAACAGATCCGCTTCGAGAACTCGAACATCTGAACTTTAATCGTTTGCAGACGATTTTAGTGGCCCTTGGCTAAGTGTGTTTCAGAAAGTTTAGGTAACATGATGAAAAACATAAGTAAATTCTCTCACCGACGTTCTTTTATTTGTTCTGCGGTACTGCTTGCGCTAACACCAACGCAACTTTTAGCCCAAGAGCAAAACACTGACGAAGAAACACAAAACGTTGAAGTCATTAATATCACAGGTTCGCACATTCGCGGCGTTGACCTCGAAGGCTCACAGCCATTACTCAGCATTGATGCAGCAGACATTGCCAACTCTGGTGCATCCTCGATTGCTGAGTTATTAAAAACGGTTGGCGCGACACGTGGCGGTGACGGTTCGTTTACAACCTCAGAAAGTGGCGGTCTTTCCACCTCTACTCCCGGAGGGCAAGCATCAGTGTCCCTCAGAGGTATGGGCCCCTCTTCAACGTTAACCTTGATAAACGGTCGCCGAGTTGCCGCCAGTTCATTTGCATTTGGCACTCAAAACTTCGTTGATGTAAACAGCATTCCATTGGCAGCCATTGAACGTATTGAAATATTACCCACCGGCGCTTCGGCGACGTATGGTGCAGACGCAGTAGCAGGTGTAATCAACTACATCCTGAAAAAAGATTATGAAGGCGCAGAACTCGATGTCTCTTATGGCAACTCATTAGCATCTAGTGATGAGGGCAAAGCCAGCGTCAATTTGATTTACGGCACCAAAGTGGGTGAGGGCAACTTGACGTTATTCGCCGACTTTTACAAACGCGAAGACTTTAGAGCAACGGATCGTGATTATCTGGCAGAACCAAATTTAACCAGCCGTTATTCTTATTTGCCGAAATTGCCTTATCCAAATATTTATTACAACTCGTCCAATGTTCAAGACCCAGACACAGGCGACTACTTGGAAATTGCGAACCCTAATTGCCAAACAGAATTAGTAACGACAGAATTCAATGAGGAAATTTGCGCGTATTATGGCAATGGCGACGATGTGCTTAGACCTGAATTTGAAAGCATGTCTGCGGGCGCTTTGTTCTCCATAGACATCGGCGATATTACCTGGAACACCGATTTATTCTTTAGTTCAACCACATCGCAATCACAATCAAGCCCAGCCCCAATCAATGATTTAGACGATGGTGAAGGCGCATGGGTAAACTATACCGTACTGCCTGATGCCATTCCTTCGGCTGATATTTACTACCAATACTACGATACAGTGCTGGGCCGCGAAGGCGACGGTTTTAAAATAGATGCCAGATTTAGCGATCCGCGAACTATTGATGTTGATACCACAGCGATTCGTTTAGTCAGCTCACTCAGCGGTGACTTTGGCGACTGGTTCTGGGAAACAGGTGTAACCTACTCTCGTTCTGAATCCGAACAAGTTGCAACACAAGGTATTTACAACCGTTATAAGTTCAGCGCAGCCACGGCTGGTGAGTTATGTTCAACTGGACAATTGGCCAGTTTAGACAGTAACGGCGAACCTGTTTGCACAAGTGGTGATTTATTACCTTACTTCAATCCGTTTTTGATTGGCGATGCAGACAACGATGCAATTTTGGCACTGGCACAAGAACGTCCGACACGCGACGGTGAAAGCACCTTGTTTGGACTAGATGCAAAAATTTCAGGCGAACTTTTCGAATTTGGTGATGATTACGTTCGCGCCGCTTTTGGTGTTGAATACCGCCAAGAAGAAATTACTGACGTCCCTTCTGTAAATGCGCGCGCAAACTTTGAAAACGACTACATTGTTGATGTATATGGTTTTGGTTCAAGCTTGTCGTCTGCCGACCGCACGCAGTTTGGTGCATTTGCTGAGTTTTTCATTCCATTAGCTGAAGACTTAGAACTGCAACTGGCGGGTCGTTACGACGATTACGATGATTTTGGTGACACCTTTAATCCAAAAGTAGCTATTAGCTATCGTCCAATCGACAGCCTAGTCATTCGTGGCTCTTGGGCGACTTCATTCCGTGCGCCATCGTTGACGCAAGCAGGTGTTGAGCTTAGAACGACAACCGCTCGATTTGACTGTGCGGGCAACCAACAGGTGTCTGACGTTTACTGTGACGGTTTAAGTTATGAGTCTTCGCCAAATGTACTTGAATTGGGTAACCCTAACTTAAAAGCAGAAGAGTCGGAATCAATGAGTGTTGGTTTTGCCTTTAGCCCAACAGATAGCTTCAACGTGTCTGTGGACTACTGGCACTTTGATCATGAAAACTTAGTTGATACCGATTTGACCCAAATGATGGCGGACGCATTAACTGACTCATCTTTGCGTCACTGTGGTGTTGTTCCACAAGGCGAGGTAGGTTTGTCATTTGAAACTTACATGTGTGATTACTACACAGACGATAATGGCCTAATTTTGACAGATGAAGGTGCTAATATCGAACAAATTGTAATGGCGGCCTATGACTTTGGTGATCTGCGTTACCCTGAGTTAGCGGAAGCGCTTTATCGAGACCACGTAATTCAATTAACAAACGTGGGAACGCAAAAATTAGAAGGTCTTGATATCAAAGCGGATTACACGCTTGATTTGTCAGCCGATAGCGAGCTGTACTTTGCATTTGACGCAACGCATTATTTAGGCTTTGAACGCACTAAAGCAGGAAGCTCTGACTTAGAAGAATTGGTAGGTACATACCGTTACCCTGAAACCGTTGCCAGTGCGACGATTGAGTATGCACAAGACAATTGGTTTGTAGGCGCTACATTGTTCCATACGGGCGAATACGAAGATGATATTGAAGGTTTACGCGGCCGTAACTTAGATGAGCTAGAAGCGTTAGGTGAATTAGACGCCGACGGCGGTCGTCAAGTAGACGCTTGGAACACCGTTCGCATTAATGGTGGTCTTAACTTTGAAAACTATCAATTAAGATTAACTATTAACAACATCACTGACGAAGAACCACCTACAATTTATGGTTCAAGCCGTGGATTTGATTCAATCAACCACGACGCGTTAGGTACGCACTATAACCTAACCTTCAGCTACTTCTTTTAAGCTGTAAGCTAAACAAGCTTGAAGGCTATAAGGCTGGAAGGAAAGAGCAGTTTCGAGTTTCGAGTTTCGAGTTTCG
>JABXID010000166.1 GCA_013373245.1 Gammaproteobacteria bacterium | reverse complement strand
TTATCTTTAAACTCACACAAGTCTTCAATTATACACACACCACACTTGGGTTTACGAGCCGTACACACATAACGACCGTGAAGTATAAACCAGTGATGCACATCCACTTTGAACTCTTTAGGTAAATGGCGAAGAAGCTTTTGTTCTACTTCAACCACGTCTTTGCCGGGGGCAAATTTAGTGCGGTTCGATAAGCGGAAAATATGCGTGTCGACGGCTATGGTTGGCCAGCCAAAGGATAATGATGGTAGATACTGAAAAGTGATAAGTTTAGCTGGTCTGCTAAATGTCATAAAGAGACGGTCAGGACTTTTACACTATTTTTTCTTCACTAAACTGATAACCTAAAAAATCAAACCCTTTACTAGCCTTGCCGATAAAGGTTTTGTCATTGCTCGCCTTAATTGCCACCTGTATCAACAATGAGTTATTCCACTTTATCCCTAAACTCACACAAACCTAACCCGTTCGCTATGGCTTTAACTTTGCATCGACAAACGCCTCTAAGTCATTAACGGCGAGATTGTTTTCATCATGCTTCAGCAAAGAGATATGGGTATCGGTGAGTTTTTGTTGATTATCTTCGGTACGTATAATCGGCAAGCTAGAAGGCACCATATTGCGTGGTAACACAGTGATTCCCATGCCAGCTTCAACAGCGGCAATAGTGCCAGCATAGCTGGGGCTAGAAAAAACCACGTGCCATTTCCTATTTAATTTATTCAGCGTTTCTATTGCTCTTGCTCTATAAACACACGGAGTGGGCGAGACTACCAGCGGTAAGGGTTGGTCTTTATTGTCAAACAGTGATTGATCACCTACCCACTCTAAGGCTTCTGACCAAACATCAATGCCGTTCGGAAAGTCTTCTGGTCGGTTCATTTTTACTAAGACCAAATCGAATTCTTTGTTTTTGAATCGTTCGAATAGGTTAACGGTTAGATCGCATTCAATTAACAGCATCATTCGCGGGTGCAGCCTAGTGTATTCCGACAGTACGTCGGAAAGAAATACGCTGGCGAAATCTTCGGGAAGGCCAAATCTCACCTCTCCTTGCAGTTCTGGGCTGCGGAATCTATCTATCGCCTCTCGATTTAACTGAACAATTTTTCTCGCGTAGCTGAGTAAAATTTCGCCTTCAGTGGTTAATGAGAGGTGCTTGCCTCGATAAAAAAGCTGGCAATCTAGTTGCTTTTCCAATTGTGAGATTTGCTGACTAACCGCTGATTGCGTGCGAGCAACTTTATCTGCCGCTTTGGTAAAGCTAGCGGTATCGCTTACTGCAACAAAACACTCCAAGGTTAATCCATTAAACATGGTATTAGAAACCCTAATAGTTAAAATTAACATTATCCGTTTTTCTAATTTTTATTCAATGACTAATATCGCCCTGCAAAATCACTAACAAAAATTAACAATATGAAGAGGTAATTATGGAGTTCATTGTTGACTTTCTAACTCGACTGCTCATGCAGTTTCAAACGCCAACCTTGGCATTTTTGATAGGCGGTATGCTAATCGCCGCTGTAGGAAGTAATTTAAAAATTCCTAATGCAGTTTATCAATTTATCGTTTTCTTTTTATTAATGAAAATTGGTCTAAAAGGTGGCATCGAAATAAGAGAGGCTAATTTTAATGAGATGTTTTTGCCTGCACTGTTTTCAATAATCGTTGGTATTTCCATCGTAATTGCAGGGACGTTGGTTTTTTCTTTATTGTCCAGTGTTAAACGTGAGGATGGCATAGCAACAGCGGGGCTGTTTGGGGCGGTAAGTGCCTCGTCTCTAGCCGCTGCTATGGTGTTGCTGGAAGAAGAGTCAATTCATTTTGAAGCTTGGGTACCTGCGCTTTATCCGTTCATGGATATTCCAGCTCTTATCTTAGCCATTGTATTGGCAAATTTGCACAGACAAAGGCAAGAAGGTAGCGGTAAAAAAGAGATAAAAGTATGGCCGATTGTTAAAGATAGCTTGCAAGGTTCAGCATTATCCGCACTATTGTTAGGCATCGTTTTAGGTTTATTCGCAAAACCAGAATCTATTCTCCATAGCTTTTATGAACCAATGTTCCGTGGATTCTTGTCGGTGTTGATGTTAGTGATGGGAATGGAGGCATATGCACGCTTAGCGGAATTACGTCGAGTTGCACATTGGTTTGCGGTGTATGCGTTTTTTGCGCCAATAATCCATGGTTTGTTCGCTTTTGGTTTAGGTTATTTAGCGCATGTTTGGGTAGGTTTTAGCGCGGGAGGTGTGATCTTATTTTCGGTGATAGCCGCTTCAAACTCAGATATATCAGGACCTCCAACGTTGCGAGCGGGTATTCCATCAGCAAATCCATCGTCTTATATAGGCTCATCAACCAGTATAGGTACACCTGTTGCAATTGTGATTTGTATTCCGTTATTTATTGCGCTTGGCCAGCAAGTATTTTCAGTTTAAGGAGTTTAAGATGACATTATATTCGGCAATTAAAGTAGTAATTATTACAGAAAAAATGATTGCAAAAGGCATTTGCAATATTATCGAACAAGAGGGAGCTAGCGGTTATACCATTATGGCTGCGGGAGGTAAGGGGAGTCACGGAGTGCGAAATATATCTGACCGAGCCGCTGTTATTGATGACTTTTCAGATGTTCGTATTGAAGTCATTGTTACTGATAAAGAGCGTGCAAAAAGCATAATGAAAAAAGTCGCGGAAGCCTATTTTAATGAATATGCAGGTATCACATACTTGGATGAGGTTGAAGTATTGCGTCTTTCTAAGTTTTAACGGACATGGAATAAATCGATAATAGACAAAAAGAGTTAAATGGATTTAACTCTTTTGCTACTTAAAAAAGCATCGGTAATCAGTTTAAAAGCTAATCTAACTACTCTGTTTTATCTTTAAACTCACACAAGTCTTCAATAATACAAGCGCCACATTTCGGTTTTCTGGCAGTACACACATAACGACCATGCAGAATAAGCCAGTGGTGAACGTCGACCTTAAATTCTTTTGGTACAACTTTAAGCAGTTTTTCTTCCACTTCTTTAACGTTTTTACCCGGAGCAAACTTAGTCCGATTAGATACGCGGTCGATGTGAGTATCTACGGCTATGGTCGGCCAGCCGAAGGCTGTGTTTAGCACTACATTTGCTGTTTTACGACCTACACCTGGCAGGGCCTCTAAAGCGGCTCTATCTTCAGGGACTTCTGAGTTGTGAAGTTCAATCAACATTTTACAAGTCTTGATGGTGTTTTCTGCTTTTGAGTTAAACAAACCTATGGTCTTTATGTACTCTTTTAATCCGTCAACGCCAAGCGCCAAAATCGCTTCAGGCGTGTTAGCAACTGGGTATAGTTTGCGAGTAGCTTTATTGACGCTTACGTCGGTCGCTTGTGCCGAAAGTAAAACAGCAATCAACAATTCAAATGGCGTGGTGAATTCAAGTTCAGTTGTTGGATTCGGGTTGTTGTCTCTTAGCCTGGTTAGTATTTCTAAACGCTTTTCTTTATTCATTTTGTTCTAAAATCTCTTACAACTTTTGCTCTTTGAAACTCAGCTAGAGATCCCCGCCAAAAGCACGCGGGGATGATGGGTTTTAATCGGCTTGCTTTCTTGCTCTATAGCCTTCACGCTTTTAGCTTTTAGCTAATTTACCGTCGTAACTCGAGCTCTCTGGGCTTTGTGTTTTTCCCCTTGGGCTTTTTGTTTCTGTTCGTGTTTATGGTCTAGATAGTTTTTTCCGGCAATAATAAAGCCCATACCAATGAACGCACCGGGCGGCAATATAGCTAACAAAAACTGTTGATCAAATTGGAAAATTTCAATTCTTAACGCTGTTGCCCAATCGCCAAACAGTAGTTGTGCGCCATCGAATAAAGTACCTTGACCAAGGATTTCACGGCTACCGCCTAAAAGGAGTAGTATCACGGCAAAACCCAGTCCCATCATGAGTCCGTCAAACGCAGCAGCTTTTGGGGGATTTTTTGAAGCAAAGGCTTCGGCACGACCGATAATGGCGCAGTTGGTAACGATAAGTGGAATAAAGATACCCAGTGATAAGTACAAGCCATAGGTATAAGCGTTCATGAGCAGCTCTATCATAGTTACAAATGAAGCAATGATCATAATAAACACAGGAATACGAATTTCTTTGGTGACCCACTGTTGTACTAGCGATATTGTCAGGTTAGAAACAATCAACACTAACATAGTGGCAAGTGCTAATCCGAGAGCATTAATAAATGTGTTGGTCACGGCTAATAATGGGCACAAACCAAGCAGTTGAACTAATGCTGGATTATTTTTCCACAAACCTTGCCAACTGATTTCTTTCCAATTAGTAACGACAATGTCAGTTGATTGCTCAACACTTTCTGGTTCAAGCACGCTGTCTTGGTTGTCAACGTTATGGTCGACAGAGGTACTAGTTGTTGTCATCAATAACCTCGTTATTTTCAGTGCTGGTTGGGCTTAATGGCTTTGTACCTTGCTCAGTCTTATCTTCTGCCTCTTCAACAACAGTTGCTATTTCGCAATCGTTTGGCATTTCGAAAATTTGACTAAATTGCTCCGTCATTCGGTAGGTGCTGGTACGAACTTGGTTAACAACGGCTCGTGGCGTTATGGTTGCGCCGGTAAATTGATCGAAATCGCCACCGTCTTTTTTAACAAACCACTTTGGGTCTTTAATATCGCGCACTTGCTTATCAGTAAGACTTAAAATCCAATCGGACTTTTCTAGGTCAATTTTGTCGCCCAACCCCGGGGTTTCTTTATGGCTCAATACACGTGTGCCCTGAACAACGCCGTGTTTGTCAGTCGCTGCGATAACTTTAATTAAGCCATTATAGCCTTTGCTGGTTTGAGTTTGGAAAACGAGGGCATAAGATTGTTGCTGTAATGTCGCCCGATACACGGGCAATTTCGTTTCCGAGCCTGTAATCTCTGGCAATGAAACCAAAACACAGTTTTCAAGTGGGTTGTTATCAAACTTTGCCGGGTCCAAAACTTCGGTGATCTTGGTCAACGTTTGTTGTTGTTCTTGTTTGGCAATGGTATCTGCGGTCAACACATAAGTGATGGATACTAGAGCTGTGCAAACTGCTGCAAATGCGCCCAACAGCAATGCGTTTTTTTTCGATGCCAACAGAGTTAAATTATCTGACATATTAACCTCTTGCCTTATGGCCATAGGCGGTTGGCTTAGTGTAATAATCTATAAGCGGGACCATCATATTTGCTAGTAATACAGCGAAGGCAACGCCGTCTGGGTAACCACCCCATTGACGTATTACGAAAATTAGTACGCCAATAACAGCACCAAACCAAATGCGGCCTTTAACCGTGGTCGACGCTGAAACTGGGTCAGTTGCTATGAAAAAAGCGGCAAACATAGTTGCGCCAGAGAGTAAGTGAGCAACTGGCGTAAGACCTAAGTCCGGATTGATTGCATAATATAAAAATGAACAAGTAGTTAAACTCGCCAATAGGCTTAACGGTATATGCCAGCGAATGATTCCGTTTTTTAGAAGCCAGAGTCCGCCTGCCAAATATCCTAAGTTAATCCATTGCCAGCCAATGCCTGCGTGTTCGTTATAAATTGGTGCTTGAGTGATTTCACTGGCAGTAAACCCTTGTCCTAACTGGGTTTTAAAGTTATCCAATGGGGTCGCCATACTGATGCCATCAACTCCCAGCTTGAGCTGGCTCATACTGTAACCGTCGATGGTAAAGTCGGTGAAAATAATGGTGATTGCATCTAAATAGGTAATTGATTGTGCCATTAATTCTGCTGGTGGTTGCCAGTTGGTCATCGCCACTGGAAACGAAATCAATAACACAACATAGCCAGCCATCGCGGGGTTAAACAAGTTGAATCCAAGTCCACCGTACATTTGTTTTACTATAATAATAGAGAATGCTGTACCAATGACGGCAATCCACCATGGAGCTAGTGGCGGGATACTCAAAGCCAGTAATAAACCGGTCAATATCGCTGAGCCATCAGATAAGGTTGCGCGAACTGGTTTTTCACGCAAACTTAGGACCAGCGCTTCTGCTAATAGAGCGACAGTTACGCAAAGTGCAATTTGTATCAATACACCCCAACCAAAAAAGATCAGTTGCGCCGCCAAGCCTGCCGCTGTTGCATACATAACTTGTCGCATTACCTGATTAGTAGACTGCCTAACTCTGCCATGCGGCGAACTCATTAGTGCATTAGACATGAATTTCATTACTCATTACCTTGTTCAGTCAGTGTGTCAGCATTATGTTTGGCCTGTTGTTTTTTGGCTTTGGCCTTAGCGATAGCTGCCGCGACTTTTTCTTTCTTGATTTGTTCAGGAGTTTTTAAAGCTTGACTTTCAGATGCATCAACATCTTGTTTGTCGGTGATACTCTCTTCGGTCATTGTGCTTTTGTCAGCAGCAGCTTGTTCGTTTTCGTTAGAAGACTCTTTGGCTTTTTTCGCCTTTGCTTTGGCAATGGCTGCAGCGACTCGTTCTTTTTTAATTTGCTCCGGAGTTTTTTCGTCCGTTGCCTGTTCTTGTGCTTCATGCGTTGGACTTGACTTAGACTCTGCATATGGAGCTTGCTCGCTCTTGGAGTTCTCTAGCGCTTGTTTTGCTTTTTGCTCTTTTTTAGCTTTAGCTCGTGCAATTGCGGCGGCTACTTTGTCTTTTGGATCAATGGCTTGATTTGGTGCGGCATCGGTCGAATTATCAACGGCTGTTGATGTATCCTCTAATTTACCTGTCTCTTTGGGCGCTTCCGATTGTTGCTGTTTTTTGGCCTTGGCTCTAGCTAATGCAGCGGCAATTTTATCTTTAGCCGAATCGTCTTGGTTTAGTGCTTGTCTGCGGCGCTCTGCAGCCTCTTGGTGCCGTTTTAAACGAGCTTGCTTTTCGCGCTCAAGTCGCGCTTGACGTTGCTCAAACCGAATACGCGCTTTTTCTGCCTTGGCTTTATCTTCTTCAGCTTGACGTATTTCTGCTTTACTGTTGCGGTAATATTGCACTAAAGGAATTTGACTTGGACAAACATAAGCACAAGCTCCACACTCTATGCAGTCAAACAGGTCATATTCTTCAAGTTTTTCATGCTCTTGTGATTTGCTGTACCACAACAATTGTTGAGGTAATAATTCAGCAGGGCAGGCTGCAGCGCAATCTCCACAACGAATACATGCTTGTTCAACACCTCTTGGTGGAACGTGATATTTACTCGGTGCCAAAATACAGTTGGTGGCTTTGACCACTGGCATCTGGCTATCAAGGATATTGAAGCCCATCATAGGTCCACCCATGATCAGGCGCTGATCTTTTTCGGCCGTTATTCCACACTGGGCCACCAAATCCTCGACCGTTGTACCGAGTTTGGTCCACAAGTTTTGTGGATTGGTAATTGACTCACCAGTCACAGTCACAACTCTTTCCGTAAGCGGTAAACCATCGATTACTGCTTTTTTTATGGCGAACGCAGTACCGACATTTTGCATAACAATGCTGAGATCGATAGGTAATTTTTTGCTTGGCACTTGTTGACTGGTTAACAACTGAATAAGTTGTTTTTCACCGCCAGAAGGGTACTTAGTTGGTACGACTCTGACATCAATATTATTTTTGTGCTCGCATGCTTTTTTGATGACTTCAATGGCCTCAGGTTTGTTGTCTTCAATAGCAAACAAACATAACTTGGCACCAGTGGTATGCAATAGTATCTCTACACCTTCGATAATTTCTTCGGCGTGGTATCGCATTAAGACGTCATCGGCGGTGATATACGGCTCACACTCGACGGCATTTATTATTAACAACTCAATATCATGCGCTGGGTGCGCCTTGATATAAGTTGGAAAAGCCGCACCGCCTAAGCCGGCAATGCCCATCGACTTTATATGTTCAATTAATGCGTCGGTTTCAGGAGCTTGCCAGTCATTAAATGGTTGCGCTGGCACACTATCATCCTTGCCATCCGCTTCAATAATGAGAGTTAGCTCAGGAGCGCCTGAGGCATGCGCAGAAATGTGAGGCTTGATTTCTTTAACTTCACCTGAGGTTGGCGCATGAACAGGAAGACTTAATCCAGTCGATGGCTTAGTTAGAGGTTGGCCTTTTAATACTTTGTCACCAAGCTTTACTAATACTTCACCTTCTTTGCCACTGTGCTGTTTTACTGGCACATAATAGTGAGTTGCAAGATTTGCTTGAGCAATAGGTGTTTGATTGGACAGGTGCTTTCGTTCTGGCGGGTGAATGCCACCAGGAAATCCCCAAATTTTTCCAGATTTTACTTGTTCTAATAAAGTAAGGTCAGATTGCAAAACAGAGTCTCACTAATTGATGGTTTTGGTTGGGATCAGCACTTGATCCCACTTCCAATATTTATTGTTTGAAGGTGCTGGCACCATATCAATACAGTCAACAGGACAAGGATCGACACACAAGTCACAGCCTGTACATTCGTCGACAATAACCGTATGCATGAGTTTGGAAGCGCCTAGAATCGCATCAACGGGACAAGCTTGAATACATTTAGTACAGCCAATACATTCGTCTTCGCGAATGTAAGCAACTTTTTTAACATCTTCTTCGCCGTGCGCTTCATCCAATGACTTAGGTTCCACCCCCATTAAATCGGCCAGATTTTTGATGGTGGCTTCACCGCCCGGAGGGCACTTATTTATTTCATCACCATTGGCGATGGCTTCAGCATAAGGTTTACAACCAGGGTAGCCGCATTGACCACATTGCGTTTGTGGCAACAAAGCATCAATTTGATCAACAAGCGGATCGCTTTCAACTTTGTATTTTATTGAAGCGAACCCTAATACCGCGCCAAAAATCAAGGCAAGTACTGCAAGCGCTAATAACGAGTAGAAAATTATAGACATTATACTTTTACTAGCCCCGCAAACCCTAAAAACGCTAGTGACATTAAACCTGCGGTGATCATCGCAATAGCAGAGCCTTTAAACGGCATGGGCACATCCGCGGCAGCTAGGCGCTCTCGCATAGATGCAAATAGTATTAAAACCAGTGAAAACCCTACCGCTGCGCCAAAACCATAAATCACCGACTCGATAAAGTTGTGATCTTCATTAATATTTAACAATGCAACACCAAGTACGGCGCAGTTGGTTGTGATCAACGGCAAAAAAATACCAAGTAAACGGTAAAGTTTAGGGCTCGTTTTATTCACCACCATTTCGGTAAATTGAACGACAACGGCGATCACCAATATAAAGGCAATCGTACGTAAAAATTCGATGCCAAGCGGTTGTAAAATATATGTATTAATAAGGTAACTTGAAATAGAAGCGAGGGTTAGTACAAAAGTCGTCGCCATCGCCATGCCAATAGCAGTTTCAATTTTGCTTGAAACTCCCATAAAAGGGCATAAGCCTAAAAATTTTACTAATACAAAGTTATTAACAAGTACGGTACTTATTAATAAAAGAAAATATTCAGTCATTTTTTCAGTAAATAAAAAGTTTTGCGTATTATCCAGATTTCTAGGTGGATAAACAACATAAGTTTTGTGTGGATTAGCGTTGCCTGCTTGTTAATAAAACTTATTCACTCGCGGCACGGTCGGCTTGAGAAAATAGTTGCTCAAGCTGTGTTGTTGCTTCAATTTTAATTGGCACAATCTTTACTCGATATGATGTGTGTGCATTTTCCATTTGGGAATTCAATACCTGAGAAATTTCTTCAGTAGTGTTTTGTAAATCGCCAGGTATAGAGACAATAGCGCCAAAATCGAGCCCGTTTAACTTAAATAACTCGGTTCCTTTGGACGCAAAGTAACTTTTCAAATGTTTTGCTAAATCCAAAATGTAGGCATCTCCTTGTTGGTAACCTTGTGTTAAATTAATTTCTTGTAAATCAAGTGCTCTAATTATGATGAATGTTGGAGTAGATGGCGCGTTAAAATCTAGCTTATCAAGTGCTTCGTTAAAATCGTTAACAAACTTAAGTCCGGTAGCAAGTCCGGTTAAGGTGTCTACATTAGGATCAGTTTTGGGCACAGGCTGCTCTTTCAATAAAGTGATATTGGAAATTACATTTTCGAACGGTTTTATCTGGTGTTTTTTCAATGCAGGCGTTATTTCATCATTAGCGCCTTCCGTTAATCGTTCTAAGTGTTTAGTGACCTTTTCTAAGCGCCTGTCCATTATCGATCCAGTCAAAACATAGACAAATAAACATAAAGTGATGGGGGCTACAAAAGCGATTAATGTGATAAGTGACATAGGCAAGAGGATCAGTTCGTAAGATGGTTGGAACTCAATGACTAACTTACCTGGATTGGTTTTTACTCTCTGCACAGGGGGATGTAAATTAAAGTGTTTTAATACCTTGGTCATGTGTGGCAATTGTTTTTCGTCTTTAATGTAGCGATATAGAATATTGTTGTTGGTATCTTTGATTGTTAAAAATTCAAATTGTATGGCGCTTTTTAATTGCTTTGATAGTAACTTAGCATCGTCATTTAAGTTGCTTATGGCTAACTGTTCTATAAGGGATTTTTGTTGGATTTGTTTCGTACTAATTAAGTTTGATGTAATTAAAACTGTAGACGTGGCAAATGAACCGCCCATCAGTAAGCTGAAAATAGCAATAAATGAAAAGAAATATCCCCGTCCTGGCATGCAATCTCTCAATTAAAAAAACGTATCATAACGAGTATGTATAACAACAGAAATAACACAAAAAAGGAAGAGGGCAGATGGTAAGTAATATACGACTTTTGTCTGAAAGCTGATCGTTACTACAGAGCCATGGAGAGAGCTATGAGAATAAAAAAGAAAAACTGAAGTGGCTCTACCTACCTGACACGGTTGAAGGGCATGTGAAATAAAAAGAGTACAGTTCGTCGCTGCGACGGAGCTAGGGTAAATTTTTTTAATGAGATTAGCTGAAGTGGCTCCCCCTCCCCGACTCGAACGGGGGACCTGCGGATTAACAGTCCGTCGCTCTAACCAACTGAGCTAAGGGGGAACTTTA
>JABXID010000048.1 GCA_013373245.1 Gammaproteobacteria bacterium | reverse complement strand
CCAGAAGCCTTGATTTATACCATGAAAGATGACCAAAAGTATTTCCCTTTGTTAAATAAAAACAAAGAGTTACTACCAAAGTTTATCTTTATTACTAACATTGAAAGTAAAGACCCAAGTCAGGTGATCAGCGGTAATGAAAAAGTTGTTCGCCCACGTTTGGCGGATGCCGAGTTTTTCTATAATACTGATAAAAAACATACGCTTGAGTCTCGTTTGGCAAGCTTAGAGTCTGTGTTGTTCCAAAAACAACTAGGTACTTTGAAAGACAAATCAGAGCGTATATCGGCGCTTGCTGGCATTGTTGCTGAGCAAAGTAATGCAGATAAATCACTGGCTGAGAGAGCTGGTTTGTTGTCAAAAACAGATTTGATGACAGAAGTGGTAATGGAATTCACTGATATTCAAGGTGTGATGGGTAAATACTACGCGTTAAATGACGGTGAAGACCCGACTGTAGCAGACGCCTTGTATCAGCAATATATGCCACGATTTGCTGGCGACAAATTACCTAGTTCTTTGGAAGCGTGTGCAGTAGCGATTGCAGATAAGTTTGATACCTTAGTGGGTATTTTTGGTATCGGTCAACATCCAAAAGGGGATAAAGACCCATTTGCATTGCGTCGTGCGGCTATCGGAATTATTCGTATCTTAATCGAAAAAGAACTTGATTTAGACTTCGAACAGTTAGCAAAAGCAAGTGCAGAGTTATTTGGTGACAAACTTACCAATGAAAATGTTATCTCTGATGTTATCGACTTTATGTTAGGGCGTTTCCAAGCCTATTACCAAGAGCAAGGTATTAAAGTTGAAGTAATCCGCGCAGTTGAAGTTAAACGTCCTACATCGGCGTTAGACTTCGATAAACGTATCAAAGCTGTAGTTTCATTTGCGAATATCGAAGCATCAGTTGCGTTAGCTGCGGCAAACAAACGAGTTAATAACATTTTAGCTAAAAATGGTCATGGTGACTTTGACGCGGTTGATTCAAGTTTGTTAACAGATCAGGCTGAAAAAGAGCTTGTGTCAGCCATCGAGGCGATAGAACCTAACGTTAAAGCAGCATATAGCGAAGGAAACTATGAACAAGGCTTGATTAAACTGTCAGAGCTTAGAGCACCTATCGATACGTTTTTTGATGATGTAATGGTCATGGCAGACGATGCCGCTGTGAAAAACAATCGTTTAGCGATTCTTACACAGTTACAAAACTTGTTTATGTTTACTGCTGATATCTCGGTTTTGTAACCAAAACACTTTAACTATCAAAATTCAAAAATCCCTGTTAAGTTTTAACAGGGATTTTTTATTATATAAAAGGTTTATCAATGTTGCGTTTATTAGCTTTGCTACTGTTTAACGTACTTGTATTAAGTGCATGTGTAAGCAAAATAGAGAAGTTGGAAATGGATGAGTATTATCTTCGTTCCCAATTTACCTTCTGGGAAGCACAAGACGCATTCAAGTTCCGTTATAACGAGGAACAAGACATTTTATACTTAAAAGCTAAGGTACAAGCTGATGGCAACCCTTATCATTTAATAGTTGCTGACCGAGCCTGGACAGCCTCGAATAACTGCGGGTATCGAAACCCTAAAGACAAAGTCCTGCACTTTAATCAATGGTTATTACTTGAGTGTAACTACGACCATGAATTAAACGCTACTACGCCAATACAAACACCGATTGAGTTTGAGCCAAAAACTACAGGTGAATTTCTATTTGAAGTCAGTTTGTTAAACGGTAAGCCAGATCAACTTCGAGTTTCTAAAGTTAAAAAAGCTTCAAATATACAAAACAAAGGTTAAAGCCGAGTTTAACCTTGTTTTTTGATGAGATAATAAAACGGGGTTTTTTCGATATCTTGTGCCAACAATTCGTGGCCCATAAAGCGACAAAAGGAGGGCACGTCTCTAACGGTGGCAGGATCGTCCGCTGAAATAAGCAAAGTTTCACCGTTGTTCATCGAACGTATTTCTTTTCTGATCATCATCACCGGCTCAGGACATCGTAGCCCAAGCGCATCTAACTTTTTATCGGATTCAGTATTCTGTAACGACAAAATGATTTCTTCTAACTAATATTTTAATGGCGCGTAGTTTACCACAAGCTGAAAAAACAAAAAAAGCGTAAAGGCATAAACCTTTACGCTTTGTTTGAGCGTCTTAGTTGGGACTAAGGACGTTCAAATATGGTGGCTATACCTTGACCAAAACCAATACACATAGTGGCCAAACCAAACTTAGCGTCTGCACGCTCCATGTTATTGATTAGAGACGTTGAAATTCTTGAACCTGAGCAACCCAAAGGGTGACCAAGTGCAATTGCACCGCCATTTGGATTGATAACATCCATTCGATCTAATATGCCAAGACCTTTCATTACAGAAAGCGCTTGTGCTGCAAAAGCTTCATTTAGCTCGAATTGTTCAATGTTATCGATGCTTAATCCGGCACGCTTTAGTGCAATTTCAGTTGCAGGCACAGGACCCCAACCCATAGTTGATGGTTCACACCCTGATACGCCAACCGATTTAACGTAAGCACGGATAGGTAAGCCAAGTTCTTTCGCTTTTTCTTCGCTCATCACTAACATACCTGATGCACCGTTTGAAAGTGCTGAAGATGTACCTGCTGTAACAGTGCCGTTAACAGGATTAAATACCGGACGAAGGCCCGCCATAGTTTCAGGTGTGCTTTCAGGGCGAATCACTTCATCATAATCACACATGGTTAACGCACCGTTTTCATCATGACCTTCAACGGCAATGATTTCATCTGCGAAACGACCTTCAACCGATGCTTCGTGCGCAAGTTGGTGTGAACGTGCGCCAAACTCATCCTGCATTTCACGACTTATGTCGTGTTTTCTGGCTAATGCTTCTGCAGTTAAGCCCATTGAGCCCGCTGCTTTTGCACTTACTTTGTTTAACGCTGGGTGGAAGTCAATGCCGTGTGTCATAGGCACGTGCGTCATGTGTTCCACACCACCTATGATAAACATGTCACCTTGGTCAGACTTAATCTTAGCCGTTGCATCGTGCAGTGCTTGCATTGATGAGCCACACAAGCGGTTCACAGTAACAGCTGGCACTGACGTTGGAATACCAGCTAGTAACGCAGCTTGACGAGCAACGTTAAAACCTTGCTCTAGGGTTTGCATTACACAGCCCCAAATTACATCATCTAATTCTGCGGCATTAACATTAGGGTTACGTTGTAATAATGCTTTCATAACCGCTGCTGATAAGTCTTCTGCTCGTACATGCTCAAACATACCGTTACGAGCTTTTGCCATTGGCGTGCGTACACAATCTACGATAACTACATTTTTCATGTTCTTTCTCCCTTTACGCCGAATATACTTGATAGAAGCTTTGGCCTGCTGCGGCCATTTCGCGAGTTTTCTCTGTTACGTGATAAATTTCGCCTAAGCCAGCGTATTTATCCGCGGTTTCAACAAACTTAGCTAAACCTATGGTATCGACATAACGGAATACACCACCTCGGAATGGAGGGAAACCTAAACCGTACAACAAGGCTAAGTCGGCTTCTGATGGTGTTGCAACAATGCCTTCTTCTAGACAACGAATCGTTTCGTTAATCATAGGGATCATAAGACGGTCGATAACTTCTTGTTTATCGAAGTCTTTATCTCCAGGTGCAACAGAACTCAATAACTCAACTGTTGCTGGGTCGATGTCTTTTTTCTGTTTACCGCGTTTATCTAACGAATATGAATAGAAACCTTTGTTATTTTTCTGACCGTACATGTCATTTTTATACAGTAGAGTAACTGGGTCGTTTGATAGTTTCGGCATACGAGTCGGGAAGCCATCTGACATAACGTCGGTACAATGGTCGGCTGTGTCTATACCAACCACGTCAATTAAGTACGCAGGTCCCATTGGCCAACCGAATTCACGTTCCATTACTTTATCAACCTTGGCAAAATTCGCACCGTCGTTTAGTAATAAACTAAAGCCAGACAAATATGGGAATAGAACTCGGTTTACAAAGAAACCTGGGCAGTCGTTAACCACGATGGCCGTTTTGCCCATTTTGCTCGCGTAAGCTACTGTTGCTGCAATCGTTTCATCTGACGTTTTTTCGCCACGAATGACTTCAACTAGAGGCATAAGTGGCACTGGATTAAAGAAGTGCATACCACAGAAGTTTTCCGGGCGTTCAAGGCTTTCTGCCAGCTTATTAATTGAAATAGTTGATGTGTTCGAAGTAAGAATAGTATCTAAAGAAACTGTTTTTTCAGTTTCCGCTAATACCGCTGCTTTGACCTTTGGGTTTTCAACTACCGCTTCAATGACGAAATCGACATCTTTGATAACATCCATACTTAGCGTCGGTGTAATAGCCGTTAAAGTAGCAGCCAGCTTTTTACCGTCTAAACGGCCTTTGGCCAGCTTTTTATTGAGGATTTTAGACGCTTCACCCATACCTTGATCAAGTGCACCTTGATTGATGTCTTTCATCACGATCGGTGTGCCTTTTGACGCTGACTGGTAAGCAATACCACCACCCATGATACCTGCGCCCAAAACAGCTGCCTTTTCAAGTTTGTGAGTACTAGCTTTAGCTGCTTTTTTGGCAAGACCTTTGGCGTATTGGTCGTTTAAGAAAGTGCCAATCATGGCTGTTGCTGCATCAGTCTTTGCCAGTTTTGCAAAGTGAGCATTTTCGATACGAACAGCGTCATCACGTTTTAACATTGCGCCGGATAATACTGAATCAACGGCCGCCATTGCTGCTGGGTAATGTTTGCCTGCTTTTGCTGCGACCATTGTTTTTGCTACGACAGCTGCGTTTTCTAATTCAGTTTCAGAATAAGGAATTGGGTTTAGCTTTTGTTGACGACGCGACTGCCAATCCAGTTTGCCCTCTATGGCACTAGTTAACATTGCGATAGCAGCGTCTTTCAATTTATCGGAGTCGGTTAGGGCATCAATTGCACCAACAGCTAATGCTGCTTTTGCTTTGTTAGGTTTGCCTACGGTCATCCACTCTAGTGCGTTATCAGGACCGATAACACGTGGTAGGCGAACCGTACCGCCAAAGCCAGGAATAAGGCCTAGGTTAATTTCTGGTAAACCAACTTGTGCTGTTTCGTCGGCAATACGCATATCTGTAGCCAAGCACAATTCAAAGCCACCACCCAGAGCAAAACCTTTAATAGCTGTAACAGTAGGTACCTTAATGTCTTCAATGCTATCGAACATATCTGATGCTGATTTAACCCAAGTCACCAATTCGGCTTCGTCTTGTTTGAAGGTTTCTAAAAATTCGGTAATGTCGGCACCGACAATGAAAGTAGATTTACCAGAAGTGAATAACACACCCTTGATATCGGCGCTGTTATTGATGGCAACTACAGCGTCTCGACAATCTTGTATAGTTTGTTGGTCAAACTTATTGACCGAACCTTCGGCGTCAAACTTAAACTCGGCGATGCCATTTTCAAGCATTTCTACCGATAGAGTTTTACCTGTAAAGAACATAGTTCTTCTCCCCTAGATGAACGAATTATAATGAGTATTTAACTGATTAGACCAGTTAGTTTGGATCGGCTAACACAAAAATGCAAACAAATTTAAACAATCGTTTAAACTTACCGTTCGGTAGATTGTTTTATCTGGTATACGCCTTGCTTTGAATTTAGTCAGTGGCGATAAAACAGAGATTGGCATTGATAAATCGTCAGCCTCTATTACTATTAATTTTCATATTGAATTCTTTGTCTGTTCTTGCGTTAACCAAGTTATTTTTTTAGTCAATGGGTAACGGAAAGAGCAGCTCGCTTTAGTGTAGACTGTTTTATCAAATAGGTATTGGTTTTAGGTTTGTTAACCCAGATGAAATGTTCACAGTTTGTAAAAATTCTTTTACTGCTTTGTATTTATTCAAGTTTTTATTCAAATGCAGAGCAGCAAATTGATCAAGTTCGACAGGATTACTTAGATGCTGAGCATACTGCTAGGTATGGTTCTGCTGCCGAATATGCAAGGTATGCTGCTAAAATTGCAGACTATCCTTTGGCGCCATACGCCGAAGCCATTTATCTACAAAATAATCTGTCTTTAAAAAATAAACAGCGGATTAAAGCACTTTTATCTGAATATCCCCATGCGCCATTTAGTTACAAATTGCGTAAAGCTTGGTTGGGGTATTTAGCAAGACGGCAACTTCGACAAGCATTTATTGAAGAATACGTTGATATTGGTGATGTAAAACTAAAGTGCAATCATTTAACTTGGCAGCTGCAATATGGCGCTGCCAAAAATGACATTTTGCCGCAAGTGGATGATATATGGATTGCGCCGTTCTCACAGCCTAAAGAGTGTGACTACATATTTGAGGTATGGAAAGACGCTGGCTATCTCACCGAAGAAAAAGCGCTTCAACGCCTTATCCTAGCGGCTAAACAAAAGAACTATCGTTTACTGCCGTACCTCAAAAGGCAATTACAGCCAGAACAAAAACATTTAGGCAGCATGTGGAAACTGGCGGTTAAACGTCCAGCTAACATCGCAAAATCCGACTTCTTTTTGACTTATAACGAGCAAGAAAAGCAGGTGTTTCTATACGCTATTAATAAGTTGATCTTCTCTATGCCTGAAAAAGTGGACAACTTATGGCAAGAATTGTCGGGTAAATTTCCGTTAACAGAACAAGATACCGTGCAATTTTCTAAACAGCTGGCATTGGCTTATGCAGTATCTTCACATGAATCTGGGTTGGATTGGTTACTTCGAGTCCCGGAAGAGGTGGTCGATGAATCGATTAAACAATGGCGACTAGCATACAGTTTAAAAAATGGTAATTGGCAGGACACTTTGAATGTTACCTCATCTTTGCCTGAGTACATGCAAGCGGATGAAGCGGTAGCTTATTGGAAAGCGCGTTCGTTAGAGCAGCTTGGTGATAAACGTTGGGCGGATAACACCTTTTCTGAATTGTCTGAACGTCGCGACTATTATGGATTTTTAGCCGCAAACAAAATGAACAAGCAAGTTAACTTACGCCATGTTCCCATTGAAATAAGTGAACAAGAGTTTTACAAGTTAGGTCGAAACCGTGTATTACAGCGTGCTTATGAGTTATACAAGTTGCAACGTTATACCGCTGCTCGTAAAGAATGGAACTTATTAAGTGAGCAGCTAACCGACCGAGAAAAGCTTGCCGCTGCACAACTGGCATATAATTGGGGTTGGTATGACAGACCTATCTTTATGTTGGCTGAAGTAGGTTATATGAACGATGTAAATTTACGTTTCCCACTGGCTTACAAAGACATGTTGTCGGCGCAGGCTAAAAGCAACAAAGTAGACCCAGCGTTTGTGTTTGCTATTGCAAGGCGAGAGAGCTCGTTCATGCACGATGCATACTCTACTGCAGGTGCTGCTGGGTTAATGCAACTTAAGCCAAGTACAGCAAGTTATGTCGCTAAATCTCGAGTTAAAAAACGTCAATTGTTTAAACCAGAACGTAATGCAAAGTTAGCGACTAACTATTTGTCTTATTTGATGGATAAAAGCAAAGGTAACGCGATTTTGGCAACAGCCGCATACAACGCGGGGTTCAGCCGAGTGAAACGCTGGTTGCCGGAGCAAAAAATGCCAGCAGATGCTTGGGTTGAGACTATTCCATATAAAGAAACCCGTAACTACGTAAAAGCCGTAATGGCTTATACCGAGGTTTATCAAGCATTGTTAGAGGAAGAGTCGAACGTATTTAATGGCGCAGCCCAACTATACATTGAACCAACCTTGTAAACATTTCATTATGGCGGTGAGCAAATAAAGCGTTGGGATATCTGCTCTTAGGTTTATTCTAGAGTATGTTAGATGATAGTATTCCCATTAAAAATGCGGAGTTAAAACATGTCCCTACAAAATTCACTTGCCAATTCGTATTCAGATCACGTTGCTCGATTACAGCAACTTAGTGCTCAGGTTTTAAAAAATGAACGACTTGATGCTCTCGTTATTCACAGTGGCCAACCTATCAGACAATTCCTTGACGATATGGATTATCCATTTAAAGTAAATCCGCAATTCAAAGCTTGGTTACCTGTGGTTGATAATCCCCATTGTTGGTTGCTCATCGATGGTGAATCTAAGCCTAAATTGATCTTTTACCGTCCTGTAGATTTTTGGCATAAAGTGCCAGACGAACCGACAGATTTTTGGACGGAATATTTTGACATTTCCTATTTAAAGAACCCAACGGAAGTAGGGCAGATGCTGCCATATGATCGCAGCAATATGGCCTACTTAGGTGCTAATTTAGATGTGGCGAAAGCGTTGGACTTTGGTCACATTAATCCTGAATTTGTGGTTAACTTTTTACATTATCATCGTGTTTATAAATCGGACTATGAAAAGCATTGTTTACGTGAAGCAAACCGTTTAGCGGTGACCGCGCATCAAGCGGCAAAAGACGCGTTTTTTGCGGGTGAATCAGAGTATGGCATTCAGCAAGCGTATCTAGCAGCGTGTGAACATACTGAGTCTGAAACGCCTTATGGCAATATCGTTGCCCTTAACGAAAATGCGGCAATTTTGCATTACACGCACTTTTTGAAAACAAAACCATCAAAACATTTAAGTTTCTTGATTGATGCTGGTGCTAGTTTTCATGGTTATGCCGCTGATATAACTCGAACCTACGCCAGAGAAGATAACGAGTTTTCAGAATTAGTTCAGTCAATTCATAACATCACTACGGATATAGCAGATCAATTAAAGCCAGGCGGTTCATATGTTGATTTGCATATACAAACCCACGAACGTATTGCTCAAACCTTATCGCAATTTAATATTATTAAAGTGCCAGCAGAGCAAGCAGTAGAAAGTGAATTGACGCGCACATTCTTCCCTCACGGTTTAGGTCATCACTTAGGTTTGCAGGTACATGATGTAGGTGGCTTTATGGCAGATGAGCGCGGAACTCATATTCCGACACCTAAGTCTCATCCATTCTTGCGCACTAGCCGTGGAATAGAAGCGGATATGGTATTTACCATTGAGCCTGGTTTGTACTTTATCGATAGTTTATTAGGTGATTTAAAAGGCACTGAAAAAGAAGCTATGGTGAATTGGCAAAAAGTGGCAGAATTTAAACCATTCGGCGGTATTCGAATCGAAGATAACATCATCGTGCACCGTGAACGTAATGAAAATATGACCAGAGACTTGGGTCTGAATTAATCACCTAACCAAGAGAACATAAAATGCAGTATCGGACGATAATAAGGATATTGGGGCTTTTAGTGGCTTTGTTCAGTGTCGCAATGTTGCCACCTGCTCTGGTATCGCTTATTTATAACGACGGTGGTGGTTTGCCTTTCGTTATTGCATTTTTTTTCAACTTGATCGCCGGTGTATTTATTTGGTATCCAAACCGTTATCAACGGGCTGACTTGCGGGCCAGAGAAGGCTTTTTAATAGTCGTTTTCTTTTGGCTAGTACTAGGTTCGTTTGGTGCGTTACCTTTTATATTTTCAACCGAGCCAAACATAGCGTTAGCGGATGCATTTTTTGAATCCTTTTCTGGTTTAACGACTACAGGTGCAACGGTACTAACCGGTTTAGATCAGCTGCCAAAAGCATTTCAGTTTTACCGTCAACAACTGCAATGGTTAGGTGGTATGGGGATCATCGTATTGGCGGTGGCCATACTACCAATCCTTGGTGTTGGTGGTATGCAGTTATATCGTGCGGAAACTCCCGGGCCGATGAAAGACAGTAAGATGACACCACGTATTGCCGATACGGCAAAACACTTGTGGTACATTTATGTGGCGCTAACGACCCTATGTGCAGTGAGTTATTGGTTGGCAGGAATGAACGTTTTTGATGCCATTAGCCATTCCTTTTCAACGGTCGCCATCGGCGGATTCTCTACTCATGACGCTAGCCTAGGTTACTTTAATAGTGCAGCGATCAATTTGGTTTGTGTGGTCTTTTTATTGATATCAGCTGCGAACTTTTCACTGCATTATGCGGCGGTGACTAATCGTTCCATTAAACAGTACATTCGTGACCCTGAGTTTAAAGTATTTTTGTATATACAACTAGCCTTAGTTTTACTGTGTTGGTTCGTGCTGGTGGATCAGCAGGTTTACGAAGATAAAGCGGTCGCTTTAGATCAAGCCTTACTTCAAACCGTATCTATTTCAACTACAGCAGGATTTGCTACTACTGACTTTTCATCTTGGCCTTTATTTTTGCCGATTTTATTAATTTTTAGCTCGTTTATCGGAGGCTGTGCCAGTTCAACCGGTGGCGGATTAAAAGTGGTTCGCGTGTTGTTATTGTTCAAACAGGGCATGCGTGAAATAAGTCGTTTGGTGCATCCTAAAGCGATGTTTTCTATTAAGTTAGGAAGAAAAGCATTACCAGATAGAGTTGTTGAAGCGGTATGGGGATTTTTCTCAGCGTATGCACTTGTTTTCGTCGTAATTATGTTGGCGCTATTAGGTACAGGTATGGACGATATAACTGCTTTCACAGCAACCGCCGCCTGTTTAAATAATTTAGGTCCGGGGTTGGGTGATGTGGCGGCCAACTATGGCAGTGTTACGGATGGCGCAAAGTGGATATTGATGTTGGCAATGGTGTTCGGCCGACTGGAAGTGTTTACCTTGTTAGTTTTGTTTACACCGGTTTTTTGGCGCAGTTAAGTTTAATCTCATAACCAAAAAATAAATCTAAGAGAGTTAGCAGTAATGTGATTGGTGAAACACCAATTAACTTCCGAAAATTAAAATACAGTCATTAACAGGAAATATTGAGTAATGGTCAGAACCTTCCTTGTATGTAGTTTAGTCATGGCAGGACAAGCTGTGGCTTCTGACGTTGCTTTTATTAAAGTACCGGGAGTCTTTGACTACAACACACCGGAAGCGCCATACAATAAATTGCTTAAAGAATTGCAATCGAGCATGACTGTAGAAGGTCGTTTTTTACCGAGCGCTAGAGCGAATAAGTTGCTGATCAACAAAAAGTTCGAGTGTATTTTTCCAATTCTTCCTCCTAAATCAAGAGATTTCCCAACCATCTTGAGTGAGCCTATTAATGGCCTAAAAGCGTATGCATTCACACTTGCTGGAAAACCAAAAGTATCTGGTTTGTCTGACCTACGCGGAAAAACCGTGGTATACCTTAGAGGTTATCTCTTTGGCGGGTTGCTTGAGCAAAACCCAGACATTCACTTTTTTCCAGTGTCTGATCAAGAGGCTGCGTTAGGTGTGTTAAAAAAAGGAAGAGCGGATGCCTACTTAGATTACATTCCGGATCTTCGGTTGGCATTGTCGGAAGAGGGATACGGGTTACTTAAATATGATATCAAAAAGCCTATCATAGAAGACCATGACCGTATCGAGTGTATTGATAACCCTAATACTCGGAAGTTTATCGACGACATTAATGAACGCCTTAGCGCATTAAAAGCCAGTGGAAAGTTGCAGGAGTTGCTGGGAAAATACTTTGTCGCGACAGACTAAAGTTTACTTGAGAGCAATAAAAGACTTTTCAGTTCAAAAACTCGGTATTTGGTTATCAATTCAATTTACACGAATATTGAAACTCAACCAACTCATCAGCTCTTTGCACTCTAGTCATTGTAATGTCGCACAACCAATTTGGTTGAAAGCGAAATCTCAGTGTTTTACCGATGTGGAAAAACATCAACGCATTACCAACATAAAGTTGTGCTGAGCCATTATTAAGGATGCTATGTAATCCCATGCGTGATGATGGGTCATCTAAAATTAAATGGGTGTCATCCACTCGCAGTTCGAAACTTTCTACCGAATCTTTGTTGTACGACATGGCTAATTCAAGCTCAGAAACTTGCTGTTCAAGTTCGGTATTGTGTTGTTGTAGTTGATCGATTTGCGTTTGATATTTGCCTTCTAAACCAAGTAACTTTTGTTTAGTGGTTTCAAGTTCTTGTTGTGATTCTTGTAAGTCAGCTTTGTAGCTAATGATTTGATCCAGTAACTCAGTCAACCGAGTGCGTTCTGTACTCGATAGTTTTAACTCGTTGCTTATAGTTTCGAATTCCGAAACCAAGTTATCTAGCGAGGTTACGTCGCCTTGCTGCTTTATTGTAGAGTTGAGCCTATTAATTTCGCGTTTGTTTTCATTTGAACCAAACTGGTAAGCAGCAAAGATCAGCGCGGCCATTACCAATAAGGCAATGCCAAACCAGCGAATGAACTGACCTACGTTGTACCCCGGTACTAAATATTCGTTTTCTTTTTGGCGAATGTCGTTTTTATTGTTCATAGCTCTATAGGAAAAATGCTGTTACTTGGAATAGCTTTTCCACTTCCGTTATATATTTTTTATCAACCAGAAATAAAATTACATGATCGTTACTTTCTATCACTGTGTCATCGTGAGCGATAATAACCTCATTGTCACGTACTATCGCACCAATTGTTGTTCTTGGCGGCAGTTTTAGCTCTTGAATTGCTCGTCCTACCACTTTTGAACTGTTTTCATCACCATGAGCTATGGCTTCAATTGCTTCTGCTGCACCGCGACGTAAAGAATAAACATTTTCAATGTCGGCACGTCGTACGTGTGTTAATAGCGCTGAAATTGTGGCTTGTTGCGGAGAGATCGCAATATCAATTTCGCCACCTTGTACTAAGTCGACATAGGCACTGCGCTGAATTAATACCATGGTTTTTTGAGCGCCCATGCGTTTTGCTAACATGGCGGACATGATATTTGCTTCGTCGTCATTAGTTACGGCAATAAATACGTCGGTACGTTCAATTTGCTCTTCTGCTAATAACTCTTGGTCTGACGCATCGCCGGTAAAGATGACTGTATTTTCTAAACGTTCAGATAAATAAGCGGAACGTTTTGGATTACGTTCAATTAACTTAACACGATACTCTTTTTCTAGGTTACGCGCTAAGCCGGCACCGATATTACCACCACCGACGATCATAATGCGTTTGTAACTGTCTTCTAGTTTTTGTAGTTCGTTCATCACCAAACGAATGTGTTTGGTAGCCGCAACAAAAAACACCTCATCGTCCGCTTCAATAACTGTAGTCCCTAGAGGTTTAATTGCTTTACCTTTTCGATAAATAGCAGCGACACGAGTTTCTACCGTTGGCATATGTTCTTTTAAAGCGGAAAGGGCGTAACCCACCAATGAACCGCCGTAATAGGCCTTTACTGCGACCAAAGAAACTTTACCGTGGGCAAACTCTAATACTTGTAACGCACCTGGGTATTCTATTAGGCGTCGAATGTAATCAATAACCAATTGCTCAGGAGCTATGTAGTGATCAACAGGAAGATCATGGTTGTGAAACAGCTGTTCCCGATAGGCTAGATATTGGTGTGAACGAATGCGAGCAATTTTGGTAGGCGTGTTAAAAATACTATATGCCACCTGACACGCCATCATATTCACTTCGTCACTCCGAGTTACCGCGATAACCATGTCGGCGTCTTCTGCACCAGCTTGTTTTAACACTTCTGGGTGAGAGCAGTGACCATTAACGACTTGCAAATCATACTTGTCTTGCAGTTCGTGCAGTCGTTCGGTGTCTAAATCAACCAGTGTGATTTCGTTTTCTTCGCCTGCTAAGTTTTCCGCTAATGTCGCGCCAACTTGACCCGCACCCAAAATGATAATTTTCATATTAAGACAATTACGCTCGGTTTAATTTTTGTTATTTTTGTTGATGCACTCAAACCCGACACTATCCTTGTTTGGAGATACGACAATAAAAGAATCCATCCATATTATGCTCACCAGGTAAAATTTGCCAACCCGGATCGTCAATCGTTTCATTCTCGTTAATGGAATTCAGACTCGCGTTTGGATTTTCTTTCAAAAAGCGTGTCATTTGTTGTTTGTTTTCATCTGGTAAAATAGAACAAGTGGCATATAACAAAGTGCCACCAACATTTAGTTTTTGCCAGAGTTTATCGAGAATTTGCTTTTGCAAGTTTGCCAATTGTTCTATGTCTTCATTCCGACGTAGCCATTTGATATCTGGATGACGGCGGATCACCCCGGTCGCTGAACATGGAGCGTCTAATAAAATGCGATCGAACATGGGCATTTCTGCCAATACATCATCGTCGCTTAAGTTGCCACAAATTAAAGTCGCATCAGCGCCTAGACGAGCCAAATTTTGCTCGACACGAGCCAGTCGGTTTTCGTCAATGTCTGCGGCATACAAATGGCAAGTGGCTAAGTCCAGAATATGGCAAGCTTTCCCGCCCGGTGCAGTACACGCATCTAAAATAGTTTCATTATTTTTTGGCTCTAATAGCAATGCGGCGTGCTGTGCGGCACCATCTTGTACGGTAAACCAGCCTTGTTCAAATCCCGGTAACTTTTCAACAGGGGTTGGCTTTTCTAGCAAAATAGCGGTCTGGCTTAGCAAGGGTTGCTCAAATCCAATATTTGCTGCGGATAAAGCGTCTATAAAATGTTCGACACTGACGTTATTGGTGTGGACGCGTAACCACATAGGCGAGCGAGCTAGGTTTTGATCCAGAACTTGTTGCCAATTGTCAGGATAGGCGGTTTGCACACGTTTGATAAACCAGCTTGGATGCGACCACTGACATACTGGATTGTTAAGGCTTGACTCAAGTTCTATTTTTTCACGAGTGTATTTACGCAAACATGCGTTAACCAAACCTTTTAACCCTGGCGCTTTAAGTGCAATAACGGCTTGAACGGTTTCGGCAACGGCTGCGTGTTCAGGAACGCGCATTTTATCCAATTGATATAAGCCAACAATGATCAGGTGGTGAAATACTCGTTGTTTGCCTTTTAACTTTTTACTGAGTAACTGGTTGGTAATGTTGTCGTAGCTAGGAAAAAAGCGCAGAACACCGAAGCAGATTTCTTGCAGTAATGCCGTGTCCTTTTCGTCAACGCGCGATTGAGCTTTAGGCAGCACATCAGATAAAGATAGACCTTTATCTAAAACTTGTAACAAACATTTTGCCGCTTCAGCACGGACGTTTGGTCGTTTACTCATGTATTATTTATCACTTTGCTGTAATAGATTGCTGCCGGGTTTTACCCAGTCTGCTCGACCATTAATAAAGTCTGTCACCATCATGGCTTTTTTGCCTTGTGGTTGTAGTTGAGTAATTCGCAATGCGTTTTGTCCGGTACCGATAACTATTCCAGTTTTATCGGCAGAAATTATTTCACCGGCAACGGCATTGGGGTGTATCACTACATCACTTTGCCAGACTTTCACAATATTCCCGGCCAGTTGAGTATAGGCGACCGGCCATGGTTGATAGCCACGAATTTTACGCTCAATGATTTCGGCGCTTAGGTGCCAGTCAATTTCTGCTTCTTGTTTTGTTAGCTTATGCGCGTATGTCGCTAGGGTGTCATTTTGCTTTTCAGGCGAGATATCACCTATGGCAATTTTTTCGACGGTTTGGATTAGCGCGTCGGGACCGATAGATTGCAGTTTTTCATATACGCTGCCACTGGTGTCTTGTGCTGTTATGTCGCAAGTTTCGATATGTAACATGTCGCCGGTGTCTAAACCCACATCCATTTGCATGATAGTGACGCCAGTTTTGTTATCACCTTCAAGCACAGCGCGCTGAATAGGTGCTGCTCCTCGCCATTTAGGAAGAATAGAGCCGTGCACATTAATGCAGCCGTGTTTAGGCGTGTCCAATGCTGCTTTTGGCAGCAATAAGCCGTAGGCTACAACAATCATTAAATCTGCGTTCCAAGCACTTAACTCAACTAACGCTTCCTCGCTTTTTAAAGACTCCGGCTGGCAAACTGGAATATCGTGTTCAAGCGCTACTTGCTTTACTGCACTAGGTTGCAATTTCTTTCCTCGGCCGGCAGGTCGGTCCGGTTGAGTATAACAAGCCACTATGTTGTATTCTTGTGCCAATAATGCTTCTAGATGTTTGGCCGCAAATTCCGGCGTGCCTGCAAAAATGATGTTGAGCTGTTTGCCTGACATTAATTACCCTTGTTGCTTGGCCAAAGCTTTGGCTTCTTTTTCGAGTTTTTTCTTGATTCGATCACGTTTTAATGGCGATAAATAATCGACAAACAATTTACCGTTTAAATGGTCTAATTCATGTTGAATGCAGATAGCTTTTAATCCTTCTGCTTCAAGCTGATATTTTTCACCGTCTTTGTTAAGCGCTTCTACCGTTACTTTTTCGGCACGCTCAACTTTTGCATAACAATGAGGCACGGATAAACAACCCTCTTCATTGATCATCATGCCTTCTTTTTCGACTATAACTGGATTAATGAATACGTGAGGCTCGTCGCCATTTTCAGAGACATCTAATACAAACATTCTTACGTGTTGATCGACTTGAGTTGCTGCTAAGCCAACGCCATTCTCGTCGTACATGGTTTCGAACATGTCGTCGATCAACGTCTTTATAGTGTCATCTACTTGGGTAATTTCTTTTGCTACGGTTCTTAGTCTTTCGTCTGGAAAGCGAAGTACATTCAAAACTGCCATGATTTTTCACTCTTACTATCTGGTTATACTTTTAATTTTACTCTGATCTGCATGTTATTAATAGACTCAATACTATTTTGCACATTACGGTGGAATTTCAATTAGCATTTATAAAGATACCTGCTAAGTTTCTAAAATAGGAACTTTGCAAGGGAATGTATGCAGTCGTTAAATCTAACATCACAGGCATTGTGGTTGGCTTTACTGAAAACACCAAGATTAGGGATTAATCAATTTAATTATTTGTCCTCGGTTTTACCGGACCCATTATTGATTTTTCGAATGAAACCAGCTGAACTCACATACTACAAGCTAAGCGAACAACAGCAGGCGTTTATCGCAACTATAAATTGGGATGATTACCAGAAAGAAGTTGATTGGTTAACACAGCAAAATATTGAAGTTTTGCCGATAAGCTCGCCGCATTATCCAAGCCTATTAAAAGAAACCGCTCGTCCTCCTTTATTGTTATTTGCCAAAGGAGACTTATCGGTTTTGGAGCAGGTACAAGTTGCTGTGGTCGGAAGTCGAAATCCAAGTCCTTATGGTGAGCGAGCAACGGCATTATTTTCCGAGCAGTTAGCTCAAGCTGGAGTGGTGGTTACTAGCGGTATGGCAATAGGAGTTGACGGTATCGCGCATCAAGCTTGTTTGCGAGCTGGTGGCAGAACGCTTGCAGTAATGGGCAGTGGTTTTCGTCATATATATCCAAAACGCCATTTATCATTGTTTGACCAAATTACCAATCAAGGATTAGTTGTGTCTGAGTTTTTCCCCGATGTTCCGCCCATTCAATATAACTTTCCACGGAGAAATCGAATAATTGCTGGTTTGTCTAATGGCACTTTGGTGGTTGAGGCAGCTATTAAAAGCGGTTCGTTAATAACGGCAAAAATAGCGCTTGAAGAGGGAAGAGATGTATTTGCTGTACCGGGTAATATCTTTAATCCCATGTCAGAAGGCGCTCATCATTTATTGCAACAGGGGGCTAAACTGGTTTGTCAAACGGACGATATATTAGAAGAGTACAGTGTTATAACAACTCCACCACCAACAAGGCGAAAAAATAACTTGGCAGCGCATCAATTGTTGGCTAGTGTAGATCATGACACCACTCCCGTGGATGTTATTGTCCAGCGCTCGAAGTTACCAGTGGAACAAGTGTTAACGGAGCTGCTGGATTTGGAAGTTCAAGGGCTAGTTGCGGCAGTGCTTGGAGGATACATGCGTATCGATTAAAGCACTGATTAGACCCTTCCCAATCACTATAAGGGGCAGAAAATGTTTGATATTCTTCTATACCTATTTGAAAACATAGTAAACGACGGCTCAGAACTTTGGGTCGATGAAGATGAACTTACCAAGGAACTAAAAAAAGCGGGTTTTCACGACGACGACATTTATAAAGCGTTAATGTGGTTAGAAGACTTAGCGGATTTACAATCAAACGATATTTCTCCATTCATACATGGTTATACGCCAGTTTCAAATCGTGTTTACACGTTTGAAGAAAGCATGAAGTTAGATGTTGAATGTCGAGGCTTCTTATTATTCTTAGAGCAGATCAACTTACTTGATGTCGCCACACGCGAGATGGTCATTGATCGAGTAATGGAACTTGAAGAAAAAGAAATTGCCCTTGAAGATTTAAAGTGGGTTGTATTAATGGTGTTATTTAATGTACCCGGTAAAGAATCTGCTTTTGAGCAAATGGAAAACTTAGTATTCGACGAACCTCAAGGTGAGCTTCACTAATCGCGAGTGCTAGAGAGTTTCGATTTTCCTTGCTTAAATGAATGGAGTGTCTAAAATTCCACTCCATTCGTTACAAATCCAAATTAGTAGGTCATGACCGCAGATCAGGACAATCCTTTCGACACGCCAAAATCCAAAGAATTATGCCCTAAATGTAGTGCAGAATTGACCATTAAAAGTAGTAAGTCAGGTACGTTTATTGGCTGTACGACTTATCCAACTTGTGACTACACCAGACCATTATCGCCAAGCTCAGAAGTACATGTCGTTAAAATGTTAGATGATGTTTGCTGTCCAGAGTGCGAGGGAGATCTTGCGGTGAAAACTGGTAAATATGGCATGTTTATCGGGTGTATGAATTATCCAGATTGTACGTTCACCGTTAAACAAAATGACGACAATGATTATGAGCCTATGCCTTGCCCGAGCTGTGGTAATGGTGAACTTCATATGCGCTCAAATAAAAAAGGGCACAGCTTTTATGCGTGTGACCAATATCCCAAGTGCGATTATTTAGTTAATCAAAAACCTGTATATACAAGCTGTGTACAATGCGATTGGTCAATAATGGTCGAGCATGACAAACAATTGCAATGTCCGAATTGCCATCACACAATTGATAGAGAAAGCGATGACAACTGATATTAATTATTCACCTGAAGTTCAGGCCTTAAAAGACGGCAAACTAATTGTTTACCCAACTGAGGCTGTTTGGGGCATTGGTTGTGACCCTATGAACGCCCATGCATTTGATGATTTATTGGCGGCTAAAAACAGGCCGATGCACAAAGGCGTAATTATTATTGCAAAAGACTATTCACAACTACTGCCTTATATAAATGATGAGATGATCCCAATGGATCGTCGCTCTGAAATTATCTCCAGCTGGCCAGGTGCATATACATGGTTACTGCCAGCATCTAAACAGGCGCCAGAGTTTATTACTGGCGGTAGTGAATTGATTGCTGTGCGAGTCACTACGCATCCAACGGTGCGTCGAATGTGTGAAGAGTTTGGTGGGGCGATTGTTTCTACCAGTGCTAACCTGTCAGGTGAAGCGACACCTACAACATTAGACGGCGCCAAATCTGTATTTGGTGCAAAAGTTGCCGTTTATGTTGACGAACCTTTGGGTGAAAACAAAACACCATCAAAAATTACCAATGGTATGACCGGCGAAGTTATTCGGCCGTAAACTAGGATTCAATGTGAAACATAATTTATTAGAGCAAGTTAAGTCGTTTTTTATGTCGTTGCAGGATGAAATCTGTAATGGTTTGACGGAATTAGACGGCAAAGAATTTGAGCAAGATCAGTGGACTCGAGAGGAAGGTGGCGGAGGCCGTTCTCGTGTTTTAAAAGACGGAAATTTATTTGAACAGGCGGGCGTCAATTTCTCTCATGTGTTTGGTGCAAACATGCCAGCATCAGCGACTGCACACCGACCAGAACTTCAAGGCAGAAGCTTTAATGCGTGTGGCGTATCGTTAGTAATTCATCCGAAGAACCCACACATTCCAACCACTCATGCTAATGTGCGTTTTTTCATTGCCGAAAAAGAAGGGGTAGAGCCAGTTTGGTGGTTTGGCGGAGGTTTCGACTTGACGCCGTTTTATCCAGTTGACTCTGACGTTAAACATTGGCATCAAACCGCCTTTGAGATCTGCGCGCCTTACGGTTCGGATACCTACCCAAAATATAAAAAGTGGTGTGATGAATATTTCTATTTGAAACATCGTGACGAAACACGTGGTGTGGGCGGTCTATTTTTTGATGACTTAAATGAATGGGGCTTTGAAAAGTCGCTTCAGTTTACCAAAGACGTCGGTAACGGATTTTTACAAGCGTACGCACCAATCGTCCAAGCTCGTAAAAATGATGAATATGGCGAACAAGAGCGTCAATTCCAATTATATCGTCGAGGTCGTTATGTTGAGTTCAACTTAGTATTCGACAGAGGTACCTTATTCGGATTACAAACCGGTGGTCGCACAGAATCGATTTTAATGTCGATGCCGCCGTTAGTGCGTTGGGAGTACCAATATCAACCTGATCCAGAGTCAAAAGAAGCCAATTTGGCGGAGTACTTGGTTCCGCGTGAGTGGCTATAGTGTTGGCTACAAGCTAAACTGAGTTCGTAGTTCATTTCAAAGGTAAAGCTTATGCAAGAAGAATTTGCTAACTTCACAACCATAGCGGACTGTATTGGTAATACGCCATTAGTTCGCTTGCAGCGTATAAATGAAACTAGCAATACCATTTTATTGAAACTCGAAGGCGATAACCCAGCGGGATCAGTTAAAGACCGAGCTGCGCTCTCTATGATCAATCAAGCAGAACAGCGTGGTGATATTAAGCCCGGCGATAGTCTAGTGGAAGCAACTAGTGGCAACACAGGTATTGCGCTTGCTATGGCTGCAGCGATCAAAGGTTACAAAATGATCTTAATAATGCCGGATAACCTCAGTATGGAAAGACGCTGGGCAATGCAAGCTTATGGCGCTGAGCTCATATTGGTTACTAAAGAGCAAGGTATGGAAGGTGCACGTGACTTAGCGGATGAAATGGTGGCAAAAGGTGAAGCGATTATGCTGAATCAGTTTGCTAATGTTGATAATCCGCTTGCTCATTATCAAGGCACAGGGCCTGAAATTTGGCAACAAACTGAGGGTAAAGTGACTCATTTTGTTAGTTCAATGGGCACGACTGGCACTATTATGGGCGTATCGAAATACCTTAAAGAGCAAAATAGTGAAGTGCAGATTGTAGGTTTGCAACCTTCGGACGGGTCATCGATTCCAGGTATCCGTCGCTGGCCAAAGGAGTATTTACCAACGATTTATGATCAAACGCGAGTTGATAGAGTTATCGATATAGATCAAAAACACGCTGAAGTGATGATGCGTAGGTTAGCAACTGAAGAAGGTATTTTTGCTGGAGTATCTTCTGGTGGTGCGGTGTATGGCGCAATGAAGTTAGCTGAAGAGTTAGAAAATGCAGTGATAGTGGCTATTATTTGTGACCGCGGTGACCGATACTTATCTACCGGTCTATACGCAGACCAATAATAATTGTTTATTCTGTATTGATCATATGCGTCGCTAAACGAGCAAATGCTTGGCGTAAGTGTGTTCTTACGTTTTTATCGGTAACGGTTTGCAAAAGGGCTTTGTCCATACAATACATCCATTGATCACGCATCAGTTTATTCACCGTAAAGGGCAAATGGCGTGCTCGTAATCTTGGATGACCATACTTTTGTGCAAATAAGTCGGGCCCGCCGGTCCAACCGGATAAAAACTCAAAAAACTTTTCACGAATAATATCCATTGGCTTCGGGTGAATCGCATAAAGCTCGGCCGCGTTCGGATCGGTTTCCATGATATCATAAAAGGTATTGGCTAAATCTCTCACTTGTTGTTCACCCATGATGTCATATGGGGTATTTGATATATCTAATTTAGAGTTGTGATCTTTATTCATTTTCGCCAGTATTTTATTGATGAGTCTTTTAAACATATTGAAATTAAAGGTGGTATTTTCATGAAACGTTTTGCTGTGATTGGTAACCCAATTGAACAATCAAAGTCGCCAATCATCCACCAACACTTTGCCGAGCAATTTGAAATTGAGCTCGAATATAACAAAATACTAGCCACCGAGCATAACTTTAAAACCATTGTTACTGACTTCTTTCGTACTGGTGGTACCGGAATGAATGTGACAGCTCCTTTTAAAGAGCTGGCTTTTCAATTGGCTCATTCAGTCTCTAACCGAGCTAAAAAGGCTCACGCGGTAAATACACTTTATTGGGTCGATGGACAATTATTTGGTGATACTACCGATGGCCAAGGTTTAGTAAATGATTTGACACATTTAGACATTCCAATTACTGATAAAAAAGTATTATTGATTGGTGCTGGTGGTGCAGCAAAAGGTGCTGTTGCTTCTTTATTAGCTGCGAAACCCAAACAATTAATAGTAGCCAATAGAACGGTTAGTAAAGCAGAAGCAATTCAACAGGAATTCGATAATCGTTTGTTGGCGTGCGATTTTGGTTCAATTCCAGACGACTGCGATGTGGTAATCAATTCAACATCATGTTCATTAACAAATGATACGCCTGATATTGAACCGTCTTTATTAAGCTCGATTCAATACAGTTATGACATGAGTTATAAATCACAGGTAACGAGCTTTAATCAGTGGCTAAAAGATATTTCTGGTGCCAAAGTATCTGATGGTTTGGGTATGCTGGTCGAACAAGCCGCTGAATCTTTTAATATCTGGCATAACAAAATGCCAGATACACAAAAAATTCGTACTCTATTAAGAGATTAATGAGTTACGTTACAAGTCGGCTAAATACTCATTTTTAAGTTTGACGTAGTTTTCCGCTGAAACAGACAAAAATGCGCGTTCTGAATCTTTTATTGGGCGCGCTTGTTTCATTGGGTTGCCTAAATAAAGGTATCCAGGCTCTAACTGCTTGTTAGGTGGCACTAATGTGCCAGCACCTATAATGCAATCATCACCAACTATGGCACCATCCATAACAATTGCCCCCATACCAACTAATACTCGATTACCAATGGTACAGCCATGCAACATTGCTTTATGTCCAATGGTGACATCTTCTCCTATTATTAGTGGGTTGCCATTAGGATTTGTCTCGGATTTTCGGGTCACATGTAAAACAGAACCATCTTGAATATTGGTGCGTGCCCCTATAGTAATGGTATTTACGTCACCGCGTGCAGCAACAAGCGGCCAAATGGAAACGTCATCACCTAACGTGATATCACCATATAAAACCGCTGAATCTTCAATAAACACATTTTTACCTAAAGTAGGTGTGATACCTTGATAACTTTTAATATTAATTTTTGACATTATGGTTACCCCTATCTAATTAAGACCAAAATAACACATTTTTTGTGCAAAGAAGCTAATAAATACGCGGAGTGCGGGAAATATAAGCAAACGATAAAATTATTTAAAATAAGTGTTGCGTAAAATATAAAAGTCCCTAAAATGCCGCCTCGTTGTCAGGGAGACATCGAAAGACTTAAAAGAACAAGTTAACTTTTAAGAAATCGATAAAAAACTTGAAGAAAACTTAAAAAATATTTCAAAAAGTGTTTGACAACGAAATAGGGAAGTGTAGAATGCGCGTCCCGGTTGAGAGAGACCTCTCACCCATAACTGGCAACGGTTAGAAACGTTCTTTAACAACTTGTAATTAATTATCTGTGTGGGCACTCGTGAATGAGTAGTAACGCAAAAAGCTGAAGTTCTTCGGAACGGGTCAGCAACTTGTAAACTACGACACTAGAGTGTCTGGACAAATTTATTTGAACAGTATTTTAATGTAGTAGTGATTAAACTTTTTAAAGTGAAGAGTTTGATCATGGCT
>JABXID010000004.1 GCA_013373245.1 Gammaproteobacteria bacterium | reverse complement strand
TCTGTTAACAGATTCCACCGAAGCGGAAGCCATTAAACTGTTTTCGAATACATACCTTGCGATGCGCGTTTCTTATTTTAATGAGTTAGATACCTACGCCGAACGTTTGGGTTTAAACTCCCGCCAAATTATTGAAGGGGTAAGTTTAGACCCCCGCATTGGCGGGCACTATAATAACCCGTCGTTTGGTTATGGCGGCTATTGTTTGCCAAAAGATACAAAGCAGTTATTAGCTAACTACCAAGATGTGCCACAAAACTTAATTCGTGCTATAGTAGATTCCAACACCACCCGTAAAGATTTTATCGCCGATTCTATCATTGCCAAACAACCGAGTGTGGTTGGTATTTATCGACTGATCATGAAGTCAGGCTCGGATAACTTTAGAGCGTCAGCCATTCAAGGTATTATGAAACGGATAAAAGCTAAAGGCATTGAAGTGGTGGTTTATGAACCCGTTATTGAAGAAAGCTATTTCTTTAATTCAAGAGTAATAAAAGATTTAGAAGAGTTTAAATTTTCATCAGACATAATCATAGCTAACAGAATGGTCGGTGACCTAGAAGACATTGTCGATAAGGTATACACACGTGACTTGTTTGGTGGTGATGCTTAATTGACACTGGTTATATCAGGCTGCCAGTGTGTAAAAGTTTTTCCCACCAGTTTTTATTGTCTAAATACCAGTCTATGGTATTTTCAAGCAATAATTCGAAATGCTTTTGTGGTGCAAACCCAAGAGTATTTTTAATTTTGTCAGCGTTAATAGCGTACCGTCGATCGTGTCCAAGTCGGTCTTCGACAAATGTGATCAGTTGCTCTGATGTCCCTTTGATTGCGAAGTCTGCCGGAGCAAACTTATTTGCTAAAGTCGGATCTACTGCAAACTTATTGTTCATCATTTTACAAATCAGATTGACTATATCAATGTTGGTTTGTTCGTTATTGCCACCGACATTATAAATTTCACCTGCTGGTGCTTGTCGTACAATTCTGTCGATCGCGCTGCAGTGCTCATCGACGTACAGCCAATCTCTGACCTGTTGGCCATCGCCATAAACGGGGATAGGTTTGTTGTGCAAAATATTGGTAATGACCAGAGGAATCAACTTTTCTGGGAAGTGATACGGACCGTAATTATTAGAGCAATTTGAAATCGTTGTATTTAGGCCGTAAGTCTCATGATAAGACCGAACTAAGTGGTCAGAAGCTGCCTTACTCGCTGCATAGGGCGAATTCGGCTGATATTGATGCTGCTCTGTAAATGCAGGCTCATTCGGCGATAAAGAACCGTAAACTTCATCTGTCGAAACATGATGAAATCTATGTTTTGTTTTAGTAGGCGATGCATCAAGCCAAACGTGTTTAGCCGCTTTTAATAAAGATAATGTGCCAACCACATTTGTTTGAATAAATTCATCAGGAGTGTCGATAGAACGGTCAACATGAGATTCTGCGGCAAAATGCACGATAGTGTCGATTTGATTGTCTTTAAGTAAACTCTCCACATGGGCTTGTTCATTAATATTGGCATGAACAAACTTTATTTTGTGCCGTTCGATAAGACCTGAAATGTTGTTTAGGTTGCCTGCATAAGTAAGTGCATCTAAAACCAAGACATTACAATGTGGATGAAGTTTTACCCAGTGATGGACAAAGTTACTGCCAATGAAACCAGCACCACCGGTAATTAAAATTGATTGTGGGTTATGTTCACTCATTTAATAATCTTGTTCGTTTAGCAGTTTCAGCAGGTATTCGCCGTAACCGCTCTTTTTTAGAGGCTGGGCAATGTTAGATAATTGTTGTGATGTGATCCAGCCACTGCGCCATGCAATTTCTTCCGGGCAGTTTATTTTCAGTCCCTGACGTTTGTCGATAGTGGAGATAAACTGCGCAGCTGCCAATAAGTCATCGTGGGTGCCCGTGTCTAACCACGCGACTCCACGACCTACTTGAGTTACAGCTAATTTTTCGTTGTTTAAGTAGTGTTGGATGACATCAGTGATCTCTAACTCACCACGAGCACTGGGTTTTACCTGTTTGGCGACGTCCACGACGTTATGATCAAAAAAGTAGACTCCGGGAATAACAAACGACGATTTAGGTTTTGCGGGTTTTTCTTCTAGTGAAATAGCTCTGTTGTTTTTATCAAATTCGATAACACCATATCGTTCGGGATTTGATACATGGTAGGCGAAAACCGTCGCACCTTGTGATTTTTTTGCCGCTTGTTTTAAGGCGGTTGGAAACGTTTGGCCATAGAATATGTTGTCACCAAGAATTAAGGCAGCTCCTTCGCCAGCTAAAAATGATTCAGCGATAATAAAAGCTTGAGCAAGCCCTTCAGGCTCGGGTTGCACTGCGAACTCAAAGATTAGCCCCCATTGTTCACCTGTCCCCAATAACTCTTGAAAACGACTGATATCCATTGGGGTACAAATGATAAGAATTTCCCTGATCCCAGCCTGCATCAAGGTTGCGATAGGGTAATAGACCATGGGCTTGTCATAAACCGGCATTAGCTGTTTACTAACCACTTGAGTAAGCGGGTATAACCTCATTCCTGAACCACCCGCGAGAACAATACCTTTCATTTGATTTCCTATATCTAGAACTTAGTGAAGTGTATACAAAAAGGTTGCCAAGATTAAGGGGAGCGAAAAGAGAGCTGTAAGTTTTAAGAATGGCTTGGCCATTAGTTGTAAGTAACAGAAAAGAAAAAGCTATAGGGCTGGAATGCTTGAAGGCTGGAAGGTAAAAAAGCTGTAAGCAATAAGTTAAAAAAGAATCTCGTCATCCCGTCATGGTGTTGGACGGGGTCTACGTCCGATAGCTCAATAGTGCAAGGTTTTTTATTGTGTCTATCAAAAAAACACAATTGGTGACTCTACAGTGGACTTTTTTAAGATGTGTTCGAAACTCGACTAAAGATCCCCGCCACCCCCTCTAAGGCCATCCATGGCCGCCGGGTGTAGGGCAATCCATTGCCTAAAAAGCATGCGGGGATGACGGGGTAATTGGGTTGCCTTCCAGCGTTATAGCCTTCAAGCTTTTTTGCTTACAGCTTACAGCTTACAGCTTACAGCTTAC
>JABXID010000254.1 GCA_013373245.1 Gammaproteobacteria bacterium | reverse complement strand
TACTCGTAGCACAGCGTCAGATTTAGTAGCGACTAATCGCCAAGTGTCGGAAATTCAGAATGCATTAAAAGTCGATCCGAATGAAAAAATTAAGTCAGAGATCTTGGTATTAGAAAAGAAAATTAGAGAATTAGATGACAGCTTAGCGCATGTAATGACGGAATATATAGCGCCGAAGCAGATGACTAAAGCGCTCACTGACTTATTAAGAAGTTCTGAAAATATTCGAGTTGTAGGTATGACGGCGTTAGCACCGGAAAAGATTGATCACAATAGTGGTGTGAGTTTACCCAACTATTACCGTCACCAATTTGTATTAGAGATCAGCGGTGATTACTTTTCGTTAATGTCATTTATGAAACGTATCACAAGTAAAAATGTACAATTCAGCGTGCAGAATATAAATTATGATGTCATAAACCACCCTCACGCTTTAATGACGTTAACCTTAGTAACAATTAGTGACAGTGAAAATGTTATTCGACTATAAAATTTTACGAGCAGGCTTAACAATATTGATTGCTGCAGCTGCAGCATTAAATGCCCATGCACACAAAATTCATGATCCGACTGAGCCTATGTTTATTATGAAAGAAACCGCAGCGGGTCAGCAAACAATAGAAGCGACTCCAATATTGGAGCAAGCGACAATGCCGCAAGCGAATTTGAAGTTGCAAGGTGTAATGAAAAAGAAAGATCGCACCGTCGCCATTATATCTGGTCAGCTTTATGCTTTAGGTGATCAAATCAGTGGTTATAAGATTAACGAAATTAATCAAGATAACGTTGTATTAATTGGTTCTGGAACACAAAAACGATTATATGTTTATGAATGAAAAAACTTTTACCACTAGGCCATTGTTCACAATCTTGACCTCTGCCTTACTTGTTAGTTGCAGTTTGACGCCGTCGCCTGAAAAGTCAGATGAGGTTCATCAGGTTTTTTCTGAAGAGCAACAGAAGCAAGAAACCCAAACCAAACCACAAGCTCCTTTAGTCGTACCCGATTCAGTAAGTGCCGACCTCATGGGCATTGGTGGAGTGTCATTAGAAACTGCGGCGCTAGAAGAGCGTTTTAATGTTGCCGCTAATGGCGTGCCATTAAAACCATTTTTGCAAAGCATGGTAAGCGAATCACCTTATAGTGTTGCCTTTCATCCAAGTGTAACAGCCAACGTTAGTTTGGACTTGAAAGATGTCACCATTGCCGAAGTGATTGAAGTGTTGAACAGCTTATATGCTGTGGATATTCAGTTTCGCGGCAAAGTGTTGCAAGTGTTCCCAGCCGACATTAAAACCGAAACCCTCGACATTAATTACCTAATGCTAAAGCGCTTTGGCATGACCTCGACCAATATCAGTTCAGGTGGTTTGGTGAACGGCCAAAATGGCGGCTCTGGCGGTAACAGTGGCTCAAATCGCAGTAGCGGTAGTATGTCAAACAGCGGTTCTTTTGGTAACAGCATGGGCGGTGGCCTTGGCAACAGTATGGGCATGATGGGCGGAATGGGCTCAGGTAACGGCTCCAACATTCAAACCAGTTCAGAATCTGATTATTGGAAGGAACTGGAAGATACGTTAAAAATGATCATGAAGTCGACACCTGAAGATACCAGCCGTGTAGTGGTGAGTCCGCAATCAGGGTTGGTGACAGTGCGTGGTTTACCGTCTGATATTCAAGCGGTGAAAGATTTCATTAAACGTTCTGAGCAAAACTTATTACGCCAAGTGATTTTGGAAGCGAAAATTGTTGAAGTCACGTTAGATGATGACTATCAGCAAGGTATTAATTGGCAAAATGTTGTGTCAAATAGCGGTGATACCAGCTTTAATTTTAATACGACAGGTGGCGTATTCGGCAACCAGTTAACGTCGACATTAGGCGGTATCAGTAGTTTAAGTTTTAACAATGTTGATTTTTCAGGCGTAGTTAATTTATTGAAAACCCAAGGTAACGTTCAGGTTTTGTCGGCACCTCGAGTGACAGCAACGAATAATCAAAAAGCGGTGTTAAAAGCCGGTGAAGATGAATACTTTGTAACAGATGTGTCTACCACAACGGTGACCGGGACGGCAACAACGTCTACACCAGATATCTCGCTAGAACCATTTTTCTCTGGTATCGCCTTAGATGTTACCCCACAAATTAGTGAAAATGGTGAGGTGGTTTTACACGTGCACCCTTCAGTGACTGAAATCGCTGAGCAACAGAAAGTTATCACGTTAAATGAAGAACAATATGTATTGCCTTTGGCGCAAAGTAATATCCGTGAATCAGATACAGTGATCAAAGCCAAAAGTGGTGAAATTGTGGTAATTGGTGGCTTGATGCAAACGTCGACTACAAACACAGAATCTCGAGTACCGTTTTTAGGAGCGATTCCGGTGTTAGGCAACTTGTTTAAATCAAAACAAGATGTTGAAACCAAAAAAGAATTGGTTATTTTAATCAAACCGACCATAGTTGGCACTGGCACTTGGCAAGAGCAAATGAAACGCAGTGCCGAGTTGTTACAACGCTGGTACGGTGATTAATTACAAAAGAGATAAATCAGACGCCAATGTATTTGTATCACTTCAGAATTAATGAACTGCCTTTTTCATTAACCCCAAATACGCATTTTTATTTTGGTTTGCCCAGCCATGACGAAGCGATGCAAGTGCTTAACACCGCATTACAGACCGGTGAGGGCTTTATAAAAGTTACGGGTGAAGTTGGCACGGGCAAAACGTTGCTGTGCCGTAAGTTATTAAATGAAGTACCGGATGCGTTTAAAGTTGCTTATATCCCAAATCCTGCGTTGTCGCCGGAGGAAATGCGTTACGCATTGGCGAGTGAGCTTGGTATTCGTGGTTTAAACAATATCAATCAGCAGCAACTGACACAAAAGATCCAACTGAAATTATTAGACTTACAAAGTAAAGGCAAAGGCGTTATTTTAATCGTCGATGAAGCGCAAACCATCCCTTGGGAAACGTTTGAAGCGTTGCGTTTATTTACTAATTTAGAAACTGAATCGAAGAAGCTGATCCAAGTAGTGTTGTTTGGGCAACCAGAGCTTGACGAGATGTTGAAGTCTGAAAGGTTACGTCAATTGCGGCAACGCATAACGTTTTCATACAAGCTTCGTACGTTAACTGAGCAAGAAATGCACGCCTATATCAACCATCGAATGACCATGGCCGGTTATCAGGGTAAACCCGTATTTAGCAAGTCGGTCATTAAAGTGCTTTATAAGTTCAGCAAAGGAACTCCGAGATTGGCAAATATTTTGTGCCATAAAGCGCTTATGTTGGCTTATGGTCAAGGAGAGTATGAAGTCAGTAAAAAACAAATTAGAGTGGCGGCCTACGATACAGACGCCATTGAAACAGGCTCCAACACTAAGGCTGTTTATCTATTGGCTATAGCGTTAATTACTGGCACAGTGATAGCAACCTTTGTCTTGTTTTCTCCATTTACTAAAGGGCTTTGGCAATGAGTGTGATCAACAAGATGTTAAAAGATCTTGAACAGCGTCAAGAGCCTGAACATAACAACGGGCATGAAGGTACATCAGCGACTTTTGTGCCAACGCAAGATAAGAAGCAAACTGGGTTAGTCATTGTTTTAACTAGCGTTATCGTTTTTTTGTTGATAGCTTTTGCTTGGTTTTATATTAATAACAAAAACTCTGCCGAAAAAAACACTTCGATAATACAGCCAACAGCTTCGGCTCCAGCAACCCCTGCAGCACTAAAGCTTGAAAACCAAGCGCCTGAACAAACACCGAACACAATCGAACTTGCAACTGATGCTACTGAGTTGGCAACTAACTCAAACACGCCAATAACACAGCCCCAATTAACGGCTGAGAAGAAAGCTGTCTCAACCCATGAAAAAGTAACT